>JALWSA010000050.1 GCA_026993805.1 Thermotogaceae bacterium
CTCCACGACATTGGAAAAATCCGGACACCTCTGTCAATTCTTCATAAAAGCGGGCCTTTGAATGAGTGGGAAAGGGCTGTGATGAAAATGCATGTCGTTGAGACCTACAAAATGTTGGAAGGACTCGATGAGCTCTATGAGATAGTCCAGACCGCCATACTCCATCATGAAAGACTCGACGGGAGCGGGTATCCATCGGGGCTCAAGGCAAGGGATCTTCCGATGAAGGCCAGAATACTACAAATTGCAGATGTTTTCGTTGCTCTAACGGAGGATCGACCTTATAGAAAGGGACTCGATTACGGAGACGCGATTAAAATAATAGAAAAAGATGTTTTAGCTGGAAAATTGGACGGAAATGTCTATTCCGTTTTGAACGAGATGTTGAAAAACGGTTATAGAATTCCACATAGGAAAGGGGTTTTGGATGGAATGTTCGATGTGACCACGCCAGAACAACTGTTCAAAGTCGTGGGGGAGTGTCAGAATTGATGGGACCCTTCGAGGTTATAAAGGGTGCAGAGCAGATCGTGCTGCCTGGGAGTAAACGATGTTTCCTCTTGTTTCATGGCTTCACCGGCTATCCGGGGGAGATGAGGTATCTTGCAAGGGGAGTAAATGAAAAACTTGGAATGAGCGTTTTTGTGCCAAGACTTCCGGGGCATGGAACCGGCAAAGATGATTTTTACAGATCGGGAATGAGGGATTGGCTTAGAAAAGCACTCGACAGTTATGTTGATATGAAAGCGAGCTGCGATGAAGTGGTGGTCGGCGGTTTGTCAATGGGAGGAATTTTGGCGACGATAGTTTCGGCCGTTTTCGGTGTCTCAAAAACTCTCCTTTACGCTCCGGCTCACACAACGACTCACCAGAAGTACAAACCTCTCGCGTATCTATTGAGTCTTTTCGTGAAGAGAAAGTTAAAGAAAACATCTGTCTCTAAAGAAGATTTTGAGGATGAAACGAGAAAGAGAATCTGGGAGGAATACTGGAGATACGATCACTTCAAGCAAGCAAGGGAATTCTTCCGTCTTCAGAGTCTCGGAAGGAAACTTCTTCCAAAGCTTGGGGGAAGTGTGCTCATTGTGGTTTCCAAAGCTGACAAGACCGTACCGTGGACTGTGGCTGATTACATAGAGGCAAAATCCAGTGCAAAAGTGGATAAAGTTATTCTTGAAAGAAGTTCTCATGTTGTGGTGAATGGTGAGGAGAAGGATAAGGTGTTAGAGGTGACCGTTGAATGGCTTCAAAGCTTTCGGAGTTTTTGAGAACGGCGAGTTTTGATGTTCGCGAGGTTGAAAGACAGGAATATGTGGATATTGTGGATTATACCGAAGGCAGGGTGAAAGTCTTAGATGAGGATGTAATCCAAGAAGAGTCGTTTGAAGGGGCGATTTATTTCATCGATGGAAAGGTGAGACATCTTCTTTATTCGAGAAATTTTGACAGGAGCTATCTCATTTCTCAGGTGGTTGTGGGCGCGCTCCGATGGTCGAGTGATGAGGGATGCAAGCCAGAAGATGTGAAAACCTTTCTGGTGATCACAGGTGATCCGCGTACGGTAAAAGCCGCTGAAAACTTTTTCGATGATACGCTTGGAATCGATGTCAGAATGCTTCCTTCCAGCGTTCCCGAACTGACTCAAACGGTACTCGCGCTCATGGCGCTTGAAGAATACTCGCTATCCCTTGCTCTTGCGAAAAGAATGGATGGACTCGTTATAAAAGACGGCAGTCTGAAACCGATTTTCGAGGCAAAAGTTAAAGGGGCATTCTTTCCCGGTTCGGGTCCCTTGGGGCTTGTCAAGAACATATGGGATTCACCGCAGCAGGAAATAGCGTCTAACCTTGTCAGGGACCTGAGTGTTGGCGAGAGGTCCAGAGCTTTTTTGATCGAATACGGTGAGATAGTTTATGTAAGTTCGTATTTGAGGATCGCAGAGAGGGCTTTCCTTAGAATGGATGTCGCAGGAAGAAAAGACGAGATTGAGTTCGAGGATGTTTTCGCTCTTTTTAACAGAGCGGCTTCCATAATTCCCGAGATGACATTAGAGTATTACCACAGAAGATATCCCGAGAATATCCTTCCGATCAGATCTCTGGAGGAGTATCTTTCGGCTTATTTTTTGAGCCCACAGGAGATCATGGCTGCTGTTTATTATTGACAACAAAAAAGCGGCCCGAAGGCCGCTTTATTTTTACCTCACTTCTTTTTCAAGAGTTCGGATAAATCGAGTTTTATGCCTGGTCCCATCGTGGACGCCAGAACGGCTTTTCTTATGAGCTGTCCCTTAACTCCCTGGGGTTTCATGCTCATAACCTGATCGAAGGCGGCAAGGATGTTCTCTTTGAGTTTTTCGTTATCAAATGAGACCTTTCCGACGGGTATGTGGAGATTACCGGTTTTGTCAGTTCTTATCTCAATTCTTCCCTTTTTGAACTCCTTAACGGCTTCCCCGATCTCGTTCGTCACCGTTCCGCTCTTTGGAGATGGCATCAAACCTCTTGGACCGAGGATTCTTCCCAGTCTTCCAATAACCCTCATCATATCCGGAGTGGCTATGGCAACGTCGAAATCGAGAAATCCTTCTTTTTCTATCTTCTCAACGAGATCTTCGGCTCCGACATAATCTGCTCCGGCTTCCTGTGCTTCCTTTGCCTTATCTCCTTTAGCGAAAACCAGCACCCTTACTGGCTTTCCAGTTCCATGCGGAAGGGATATCGTTCCCCTTATGTGCTGTTCTGGCTTTCTGTAGTCTATATTTGTGGCAAGATGAAGTTCGACGGTCTCATCGAATTTCGCAGTTGCAGTCTTTTTGACGAGCTCTATCGCTTCATCCAGATCGTAGTATTTCATTCTATCGACGAGCTTTTTAACTTCAAGATATCTTTTGGAGTGCTTCGGCATGGCGCCTCCTCCTTTCCTCAGAGTTTCAGTCCACCACTTCGATTCCCATGCTTCTTGCCGTTCCCTCTATGATCCTCATCGCAGCTTCGAGTGAATTGGCGTTGAGGTCCGGCATCTTAAGTTTTGCGATTTCCTCAACCTGTTTTCTCGTAACCTTTCCCACGATCTTCCTTCCGGGCTCAGACGCACCCTTCTCGATGCCGGCAGCCCTCTTCAGAAGGAACGAAGCCGGTGGGGTCTTCACTATGAATGTGAAGGACCTGTCCTCGTATACCGTGATGACCACGGGCAGGATCATTCCGGCTTTGTCCGCTGTCTGAGCGTTGAAGCGCTTACAGAATTCCATTATGTTGACACCCTTGGGTCCGAGTGCCGTACCTACCGGAGGTGCCGGTGTGGCTTTTCCAGCGGGTAGCTGAAGTCTGATCTCCGCGACAACCTTCTTAGCCATAAAGCCTTCCCTCCTCCCTTGTGGTATGGGCGAAACCGCCCTTCCACATCACTCTATCTTCTCCACCTCGGATATGTGGAGCTCCACAGGAGTTTCTCTTCCCAGGAGCGTCACGGTAACTTTCAGCATCTGCCTGGCTGGATCTATCTCCTTCACAACTCCTATGAAATCCTCGAACGGTCCGCTTATTATCTTCACGGTATCGCCTATGTTGAAGTCGAGTTCGATCTTCTCGGCTTTCTTCTTCTCGTACTCTTCTATTCCAGCGAGTCTCAGAATCGCCCTGACATCTCTATCCTTTAACGGTACAGGCCTTCTCCCTTCCGAAAGAAATCCATAGACTCCTGGCACTGTCCTAACGAAAGAATAGGTCTCATCGTTCATTATCATTTCGACAAAGACATATCCGGGAAAGAGTTTCTTTCTTTTTGTCTTGGCAATGAGTATCTCCTTTCTCGTTCCGAGATCCCGAACTTCAACCCTTCCACTCGACATTGCGTAATATTTCTTACCTTCGGCCAGAATGTCCCCAGCTTTCACTTTCATTCCCTTTTTAACCATACTTGGGTCGAATACTTCTCTGTGAATATAATAGTGTTCTTCCTCTCCGTCTTCCGACTTGACCACAACCCTTTTCATCTTCTCCATGTTCACAACTCTTCCGTTGAGTTCAGATACGTATTCTCCATTCTGAGTGAAAGGCATTCCTTGCCTTATAAGACTGCCGATCTTGATTCCAGTCTCTATCTTGGCGCTTTCGGGGACGTTGTATATCTTCTGAAATTTCCTATCCGCGGTCTCGACGATGATCCTCCTGTAGTTCTTTATCTCCGTTATCTCGCCGCTCTTTCTCACCCTTACGGGTGGCTCTTCAGCGAGAAGATCACCTTTTTGCACTTCCTGACCGCTTTTAACATGGAGCTTTGCATCAGGTGAAAGAATGTGTTTTTCCATGGACTTTTTCGTTGCGTCCAGTATCACTTCTTCCGGAACCACAACCCTTCCCACGATGTTGTGGGATTTCAGGAGATTTACTTTTTTCTCGATGTTTTCCTTGACCTTGTCCTCCAGACCCGTTAGGGTCTGAACGACGTACCATTTCTTTCTCATGTTATCACTCTCCGTATGTTATACCCAGAGCTCCAAAGAGGAGTTTCATCGCCGCTGTGAAGCCAAGGTCCAGAATGGCAAAGTAAATGCCGGTTACGGCAAGAATAATTATAACTACTCCAGTAGCCCCCCACAGTTCCTCCTTGGAAGGCCAGTGAATCTTCTTTATCTCAGTTCTTATTTCCCTGAAGAATTTCCTGATCTTTTCCATGTCTTTCCCTCCTTTCACACAAAAACAAAAGGGGGTCTTCCCCCGCTCGTGCGTATTATAGCAAAAAATGATGTTGGATCAAGGTGTGTAGATTATTATTGATTTCGATATCAAAGGAGATGTGGGGTGCCTTTAGATTCCCTTCCAAACGAAAATGTTCCCCGGCCCGGTGGATGGACTGTGAAGATTGTGCTTCCCGAACCCGTCATGAGAGATACGATGGCATCGGGGGCTTTCTTTGCGACCTTGAGAGTTGAATTGAGTTCCCAGTAGTGCTGCAGCATTATCTCGTGGAATATGTTGTAGGAGCACTTCTTGATCTTTTCTAAGTCCTGATCCTTGTAAGCCTGATAGAGCTCCCATGGGGTGCATGGGGCTTTCCCAAAATCTTTTTCCCTTAACACCTTGTAGGCAAAAGATGTATCGATTCTGACCTCGGGAGTGAAAAGAGTTATTCCGTAAGGCGGGAGTGGATCGAGCGATTCTATTATCTCCCCCTTTCCCGAAACGACAGCAGTACCGCCCTTTATGAAAAAGGGAACATCGCTTCCGACGAAGGAGGCTATTTCCATCAAGTCAATTTCGTCCATTCCGACTTTTTCGGCGAGAAATTTCAAAAGAGCTGCAGCGTTGGAGCTTCCTCCCCCAAGACCTCCGCCCATGGGAATTCGCTTTATAAGCTTCACCTTGATGCCCCAATCTATTCCCGCCTTCTCCTTGAAAATCTCATACGCAATCTTCAATGTGTTGTTTTCCGGCAGGGGTTTTGTGCTTTCAATCAATATTCCCGGTTCTTTCGTGATTGAGACGAAAAAAGTATCGTGAAAAGATATCTCCTGAAATAGCGAGATTATGTTGTGATATCCGTCTGGCCTTTTTTCGACGACATCGAGCATCAGGTTTACTTTTGCATGAGAATTGATCTCAACCCACTGAGGGCTATTTTTGACCACCCTTCCATTCCCTCCTCGTAATCTTCGAGCTCTTCCAAAGGAACGAGTTTCCATTCGAAAAGATCTTTTTCTCTCATTTCCCTGAAATTAACGTATGCCAGGTACATGTATCCAAGGTGGACCCTGCTAACCTCGCTTGAGAGGTCGTTTATAAGCCCGACGAATTTCATCTCTTTAACATCGGCATCTACCTCTTCGTGAATTTCCCTGTTCATCCCGTTCCAAAAGGCCTCAAAGGGGGTTCTTCCGTCGCCTTCCTCTATATGACCGCCCACTCCTATTGAATAAAGGTTGTGAAGACGCTTTTCCGTCTGATTTTCCGTTCTTTTCATCAAGAGCACTTTTCCTGAATCGATCATCACAACGTAGGGTATTATCTGTCTCCAGTTTTCGTTTACCTCTGCAAGGTCTCTATCTACGAAAAAACCGCTTTCGAGCAAAGAAAAAGCGTCTTTTTCAGAGACTGCTATCATTCCTTCCTGGCATTTCAAAAAGTTTCTAACGAACTCGGACTGAACTACGAGTACTTTGGTGCTCAATGTATATTCACCTCCACGATCTTTCCCGGAAATCTTCCTTTTCGGTAATCTTTAAAAATCTCAGATTTTTTCTCATCTACCCATACGACGTCTCTCATTATCTTATGAATCTTAATGGGATTCACGCTTCCCTTGTAATAAACCACGGCGAGTATTTTTCCAGTTTCTTCTTGGTTCTTTAGCCACATCAGACCATAATTCTGCGAATATCCTTTTTTCAGGTAATATTTTTCCTCCAAAAGCTTTATGTTTACCTTTTCTGGATGTCGAATCCCTTCTGAATAGAACATTTGCCCCAATGCGAAGGCCACATCGTTGATATCGGATGAAACTGCTCTCGCTTTGAAAGTTGCAGTCAGAGAGACAGAAATTGGCACTATCACAATGATCGCAGATGTTACAAGTGCGGCGAAGGCCAGAAATCCCATATCCATCAATTTCACTTTCACCGTGATACCTCCTCCATTTTGAATCTGAATATCCTTCTGCTGTTCCACACGATGAGTTCGTTTTGACTACAAAATGCTCCTTTGATCTCGGGAAGTTCAAGATACTTTTGCCCGCTTATCCATATAGAATCTTTGAACACAGAGACGATTTTGCCGCCGCATGAAAAGAGATCGACCAAACTACCCTCTCCCAGAAATTTCCCGTTTTCCAAAAAGCATCTGTTTTCTTTACATATTGCAAGAATGACTCTTCCCTCTTCCACGATTAAAGATCTTGCATTGCTGATAGGAAGATTTTCAAGAATTTCTCCTGCTTTGTCCAGAACTATGAACGATTTTTCAAACAAAACGAAGACGTTCGTATCAGTTGATAAGAGTCTCAGAGGTTTTCCAACGAGTGGCAGCGAGATCTTGAAAATTTCGTCTCCGTACTGATCGAATGCGGCGATGGAGGAAAAAGGTCCGGATTTCCAAGTGGCGAAGATGTACCCCTTTTTGTAATGTATTAAAGCGATATCCGCATTGTCTTTGTACATTTTCAATGAGCAAATTCCCGAAGGGGTGAAACTGGTGAAAAAGAGGTGAAAATGTTTGATGCAAAGACAGAACAGCCGGTCTGATGAACTCGTGCACGACAATACTTTACAGAATGTTGGAGAAATTGTCAGGTCTCTCTTAAAGAATTGGAGTACCAGTCGCTCTCCTTCTTGTTTTATGACGACTATGTCATCGTCTGTTGGGAGGACATCTACGATGACGGAAAAGCCCAAGATGGTAATAAAGAGCAAAAAAGGTATTAGAATGCGCACGGCCTCACCTCGGATTTTCATCTGAAAGGGCTTTCAAATCATTTGGAAGTACTTTTCCAGTACCTCTCTGGCGAAGTCCATCATCTTTTGGAATATCCAGCCACCTATAACCATCAAGGTTATGAATATGGCGAGAACTCTTGGAGCGAACATGAGAGTTTGTTCGTGAATTTGTGTTACAGCCTGAAATATACCTATAATCAAGCCCACTATCAAACTAACAATTAGTGGAGGAGTTATCACGGTTATAAGAAGTTGAATTCCGCTTCTCATCACATCTAAGAAGACTTCTAAGGTCATATGCCGCCCCCCTCGCATTGGATTGTACCAATGTGATATACTATACGCAAGCTTGGCGCGGGGTGGGGGATATATGGCTGGAGTAGAGGACAAGTTTATTTCTCATAAGCTTGGTCTTTTCTTCAAGGAACTCTTCGGGTCGAGCACGGGTTGGATAACTTTCATCGGCCTTTCCATACTCGTTTTCTATGCCTTCTTGGCGTTTTTCGCGCCTCAATTGGCACCGTACGATCCCACTAAAAGGGTTGGAGTTTCGCTTAGCGCACCGAGCAAAGAGCATCCTTTCGGTACGGACAACCTCGGAAGGGATGTTCTGAGCAGGGTGATCTGGGGTGCGAGAATAGCACTCATCATAGCGTTCATATCCGTTTTGATCGCTTCGGCTATAGGTGTACCACTCGGGCTCATTTCCGGGTACGTTGGTGGAATATTCGACAGGGTCATAACGCTCATAATGGATGCCATGTACTCGTTCCCTGGTCTCATACTCGCTATAGCCATCGCAGCACTTCTGGGTCCCGGAATTTTGAACATAGCGATATCCATCGCCGTCGTCTATGCTCCGACTTACTTCAGGGTTATAAGGAGTCAGGTGACCTCGGTTAAGAACGAACTCTACGTCGAAGCTGCGAGAGCGATAGGGGCAAGGCAGAGCGTAATACTTCTGAGATACGTGCTTCCAAACGTGCTGCCTTCTGTCGTCGTGGTTCTTTCCATGAATTTGGCCGATGCGATAATGACCGAAGCTGGTTTGAGCTTCCTCGGGCTTGGAATTGCTCCTCCTACTCCCGACTGGGGATTCGACCTTTCCAACGGCAGGAGGTTCGTTCTGAGCAGGGCATGGTGGTCACTTCTCTATCCAGGTCTTGCGATAATCACAGTGGTGCTTGGTTTCTCCATGTTCAGCGAGGGAATAAACGAATTCCTGAATCCCACCGTTAGGGAAAAGAGGTGACCTGCCGGTGGTGCTGGATATAAAAGATCTGCGAATACATTATCAGACCAGAAAGGGAATGGTAAAAGCTGTTGATGGGGTTAGTTTTCAGTTGAAAGAGAAAGAGACTCTTGGCCTTGTGGGGGAATCTGGATCGGGAAAGTCCACCCTTGGTTTCGGGATTTTGAAACTTCTCCCAAAAACCTCCAAACTGAGCGGTGAGATCCTGTTTGGAGAGAGCAAAGAGAATCTCGTCCAAAAGAGCGAGAAGGAAATGCGCAAGTTAAGGGGAAAAGATATCTCCATGATCTTCCAGGATCCAATGACTTCCCTCAATCCGATAATGAAAGTTAAAGACCATTTCGTTGAAACGATAAAGACGCATATTCCCGATATAGAAGAAGAAAAGGCAGAAGAGATGGCGAAGAAAGCCCTTGAAGCGGTTGGAATAGATCCGGTCAGAATAAACGACTATCCCTTCCAGTTCTCCGGTGGTATGCGCCAAAGAGTGATGATAGCCCTTGCCCTCGTTCTCAATCCAAAGTTAGTTATAGCAGACGAGCCGACAACATCACTGGATGTCATTGTTCAAGCTCAAATTTTGGAACTCTTGAAGGATCTTAAAAAGCGCTTCAACATGTCTATGATACTCATAACGCACGATCTCGGAGTTGTCGCCGAAATGGCAGACAGAATAGCCGTTATGTACGCAGGGCACCTGGTTGAGCTGGCAGAGAGCGAGAAGATATATTACGAACCTAAGCACCCTTACACGAAAGCTCTCCTTGAATCGATTCCCAACACAAATATAAACGATCTCGAGCTCAGGTATATTCCCGGCAGTCCTCCGGACCTCGTAAATCCTCCCAAGGGATGTAGATTTGCTCCGAGGTGTCCCTTTGCTAAGAAGATATGTTTTGAAAAGGAACCGCCCACCGTTGAAGTTGATGGAAGCATAGTAAAATGCTGGCTTTACAAGGGTGATGAGAATGGCGATGGTTGAGGTCAGAAACCTGAAAAAGCATTTTCCAGTTAAGAGAACGTTTATAGATGCCATGCTCGGAAAACCTCAGCTTTTCGTCAAGGCTGTGGACGGGGTGTCGTTCGATATAGAAGAAGGAGAAGTTTTGGGGCTTGTCGGTGAATCGGGTTCCGGTAAGACGACCACCGGCAGGCTGATACTGAGGCTCATAGAACCAACGGCGGGAGAAGTTCGCATAGGAGGAAATGACATATTCAGGATGTCAAAGGAAGAGCTTCGGCGTTTCAGAAGACATATACAGATAATATTCCAAGATCCGATGGCGGCCCTCAATCCTTACATGAGAATAGGAGAAGCCGTTAAGCATCCTTTGGAGATACATGGTATAGGTTCTTCCGAAAAAGAAAGAAGAAAAATGGTCTATGAAATGCTGGAAAGAGTGAACCTGACTCCTCCGGATGAATTCTACAGGAGATACCCCAAAGAGCTTTCCGGAGGTCAACGTCAGAGGGTTGTGATAGCAAGGGCTTTGATAACGAGGCCAAAGTTCGTGGTTGCGGACGAAGCCGTCGCCATGCTCGATGTCTCCATAAGATCTCAGCTTTTGAAACTCTTGGCGGATTTGAAAAACGAGTACAATCTGACCATGCTTTTCATAACTCACGATTTGGCAACAACGAAGTATCTTTGCGATAGAATAGCTGTGATGTATCTCGGAAAAATAGTTGAGATGGGGAGCTTCAGGCACATATACGAAAATCCGAAACATCCGTACACGAGAGCTCTTATATCTGCGGTCCCCGAACCAGATCCAAAGAAGAAAAAGAAGAGGTACATTCCAAAAGGAGAGGTTCCCAACCCGATAAATCCACCGAAAGGCTGCAGATTTCATCCAAGGTGTGATCAGGTCATGCAGATATGTTCTAAAAAGGAACCGAAACTCGTTGAAGTTGAGCCGGGCCATCAAGTCACTTGTTTCCTTTATGAAGAGTGAAATGCGGGCAAACCTTTTTGGGGAGGTGGTGCTGGCATGAGGAAACTTCTCTTAATCGTCACGGTCATTTTGATGATCTCCTTTGCATTCGCTGCCAAAGACACCATAGTAGTGGGAACGACGGATAAGATCAACATACTCGATCCTGCGAAGGCCTATGACTATTTCTCGAGTAACATCATGCAAAACGTCATGGTAGGCCTCGTCAACTACAAAGTCGGAACCTCCGAGCTCGTACCAGAACTTGCGACAGGCTGGGAGGCCAAGGAAGGCGGAAAGGTTTACATCTTCCACATCAGGAAAGATGCGCGTTTCAACAACGGGGATCCCATAACCGCTCCAGTTATAGCTTGGTCTCTCAACAGGACAATGAAGCTCAACGGAGATCCGGCGTTCCTGCTCACCGATGTTGTAGAGAAGGTAGAAGCCCTTGATGACTACACCTTGAAATTCACTTTGAAGAAACCGGATGTTACGTTTGTTTCCAGGCTCGGTTACACCGTTGGATATCCCGTCAATCCGAAAGAGTACCCTGCAGACAGCTTCTTCAACGATGCACCCATGAAGAGCTGCTCTGGACCTTACCAGATAACGGAGTGGGTCAGAGATGTGAAGATAGTCCTTGAAGAGAATCCGTACTGGTACGGTCCAAAGCCCAAGACCAAGAGAATAGTAATACTCTTCTACGAAGACGCAGCCACTCTCAGGCTTGCTCTCGAAAATGGCGAGATAGACGTTGCTTACAGGCACCTTGACCCGAGGGACTTCCTCGATCTTAAGAATCTCGGAATGGTCAAGACATACGAAGGCGCGAGTCCGCAGATAAGGTACATCGTCTTCAATGTTAAGAAGGCGCCGTTCAACAATGTCTACGTTAGAAGAGCGATAGCATATGCGGTTGATAGACAGAGAATAATTGATAACGTTTTTGTAGGACTCGCTAAACCGCTCTATTCCATGGTGCCCATGGGAATGTGGAGCCACAAAGATGTCTTCCCGGAAAGAGATCTTTCGAAAGCCAGGCAGCTTCTCCAGAAAGCCGGCTACAGCAAGAGCAACCCGCTCAAGATAACCCTCTGGTACACGCCGACTCATTACGGAACGACAGAGGCGGACGTGGCCCAGGTTCTCAAAGAGTCACTCGAGGAGACCGGCATGATCAAGGTGGATATAAAGTATGCGGAATGGTCAACGTATGTCGATTACTTCCTCAACGGTACAATGGGAATGTTCTTGCTTGGCTGGTATCCGGACTACATAGATCCTGATGACTACACCGCTCCATTCCTTGGAACCGAAGGAGCCAAATCTCTCGGAAGCTTTTACAGCGATCCTCAAATGGATGAATGGCTTGAAGAGGCAAGAACTTACACTGATATGAACAAGAGAACGGAATTCTACTACAAGATCCAGGAGAAATTGGCTGAGGATGTTCCGTACCTGCCGCTCTGGCAAGGTGTGGCAACGGCTGCTGCACAGCCGTATGTGAAAGGGCTAATACTCGAGCCGACGCAGATATTCAGGTACTACTTGCTCTACAGCAAGTGATTGAGATGTCGCCCCGCCCGTGCAGGGCGGGGCTTTAAAGGGAGTGATAGGGGTGTCGCTCAAGCAGTACATAATAACCAGAATCTTTCTTGCAATTCCAATGCTCTTCATACTCTTGGCGATAATATTTTTTGTCTTGAGAATAATGCCGGGAGATCCGGTAGCTGCCATATTAGGTGGGAAGGCAAGTGCCGAAGTTATAGAAAAACTCAGACATGAACTGGGTCTTGATAAACCCCTATTGGTCCAGTTTGGTGACTATCTTTTAAACCTTCTCAAAGGGGATCTTGGAATATCGACTCTCACCAAGCGTCCCGTTTGGAACGAGATAATGGATAAGTTTCCAGCTACTCTGGAACTCACACTATTTGCGTTTGTGATAGCCGTTGCCATAGGAATTCTCTGGGGTGGACCCGCCGCGAGATACAAAGACCGTGCTGTAGATGTCTCTGCAAGGATGTTTGCAATACTCCTTTACGCCATTCCTGTGTTTTGGCTTGGTCTTATGATGCAGCTCATATTCGGCTCTTATCTCAGATGGCTTCCCGTTGGGGGAAGGCTCTCTCCCGTTATAGATCTTAAGGTTATAACAGGGCTCTATCTCGTAGATTCACTTATAACGGGAAACTTCAAAGCCTTTGTTGATGTTTTGAAACACCTTCTTCTTCCGGGAACAACTCTTGGACTGGTGATCTCGAGCATCTTCCTGAGGATGGTTAGAAATAACACCGTTCTGATGTACGGACAAGATTTCGTTAAGGCGGCAAGGGCAAGGGGAATAAAGGAAAGAGATATTCTCTACAAGCACGCACTCAAAAACGCTCTCGTTCCGATAATGACCATGATGGGTCTTCAATTTGCTCTTCTTTTGGGTGGAGCGGTTTTGACAGAAACAACCTTCTCATGGCCTGGAATGGGAAGCTTTTTGGTATTGAGAATAAGGTACAGGGACTTTCCAGCCATACAAGGTACGGTCGTTTTCTTCGCTTTGATGGTGATAGTGATAAGCATAATAGTCGATGTTATAAACGCTTTGATAGACCCGAGAATAAGATACTGATCAGCCGGTTTGAAGCATCTGAACCGGTATTACGAGTGAGACTCCATCCGTCATCGTTATTCCATGGAGCACATCCGCCGCTTCCATGACTATTTTGTTATGAGTTATCACTATGAATTGCGCGTCTTTTGAAAAGTGACGCAGAAACTTTGCGAAGCGCTCTGCGTTGTAGTCGTCGAGCGGACCGTCCACTTCGTCAAGGACGTAGAAGGGACTTGGATTTACGCTTAGGAAGGAGAAAAGAAGTGCTATCGCAACTAATGCCTTCTCACCACCTGAAAGGAGCTGAAGCTTTTGGATTTTTCTTCCAGGTTTCTTAACGACTATCTCCAGCTCGGATTCGAGCACATTTTCTTCCGAGATCATCCTTATCCTTCCTTCCCCACCAAAGAAAAGCTGTGATATGTATTTCGAGAAGTTTTCGTTCACCTTGTTGAAAACTTCCAAGAACCTATTTTTGGCTTCTTCTTCTGTTTTCTTCATTATGTCCTTTAGCTTCTTCTTGGCCTGGAGAAGATCTTCTCTCTGCTCCAAAAGCTCGTTGTAGTCTTTTTCCACCCTTTTGTACTCTTCCACAGAGTCAAGATCCACGCTCCCTATTCTCTTTAGCTTGGAAAGAAGAGAGTCTTTCTCTTCTTCGAGTCTTCGGAGCTCTTCGTCGTTCACCACCGTGACATCTTCAGCCCCTTCAGGGAGCTCTTCTTCGTAGCGAGAAAGGGCATTTTTTGCATCCTGGAGATCGAGCTCAAGCGAATGTATGTTCTCAACTATCTCTTCTCTCTTTTCCTTCAAATCGGAAAGAGTTTTCTCGAGCTTTTGGACTTCTTCAAGGAGTTTGGTCTTGTCTTCGTGATGGAGATTCATACTTGAAAACAGTTCTTCGAGCTCTGTTGAGATGGCCTTGAGCTGCTCTTCGTTTTCTTTTAACTGCTCTTCGACTTCTTTTATGCTCTTTTGGAGCTCTGCTTCCTTTCCCTTCAGCTCCGCTAATTCTTTTCTAATCTGCTCTTCCCTTCTCAGATTCTCTTCCATCTCCCTTTTGTAGGACTCTTCCTTTTGCTTTGTTTCGGCAAGCTTTGTTCCCAAATCTATTAGCTTCATGCTCACCTTTTCGAGTTCTTCCCTTATCTCATCGCTTTCTTTAGAGAACCTTTCGAGCTCTCCTTCCAGCCTTTTCACAAAAGCCCTTTTCTCCCCAAGCTCATGGCGGATGTTGTCCATTCTCGCTTCGGCTCCCGCTATCTTGGCCGTGTAGTTGACTTTTAGCTTCTCCAGACTGTCCACATCGTTTCTCAGCTCTTCTGAAGTTTTCAAAAGCTCCTGTAGCACCCTTTTTGTGGAGCTTGCCTTCGTCGTGGCTTCAGAAAGAAGCTCCCTTACTTCGTCTTCCTGCTTCTGGATCTCCCTTATCTGCTCTTCGACGACTTTTAGCTCGGATTCCAGCTCCTTCAGGTGATCTGATATCGCCGCCTTCTCTTCTTCAAGCGCCTTTAACTTCGTCTTCCTTCCAAGAATCGGATCTTCGTACTTTTTCACACTTCCACCCGTTATCGCTCCCCTTGAACTTATGATGTCTCCTTCGAGCGTCGCGATCCTTCCCTTTACCTTGTACTTTCTTTTGATCTCTATCGCGTCATCCAGCGTTCTTACCACGATGTCGTTTCCGAAAAGATAGGAAGGTAGGACTTCGAAACCCTCTGGAACTCTAACAAGATCTGCCGCCAGTCCCACAAAGCCCGGATGGTTTTTCACCTGCCCCGCCTGCGGCACGCTGGCCTGGAGCATGTCGAGCGGCAGGAAGGTAGCTCTTCCGTAGTCTCCTTCTTTCAGAAACTCTATTATTTGCTTTGCCACTTCCGCGCTCTTCACGACGACATTCTGCATGGCCCCGCCAAGAAGAGCTCCTATCGCTTGCTCGGTACCTTCTTCTATCTCGATGATGTTCGCAACCACATCGTAGAGCCCTTCGAATCTTTCCTTGTTCTTGAATATCGCCCTTACCGCCTGTGAGAAACCCGCGTATTCTTCTATCAGGTGCCTAAGTGAGTTTATGTGACCTTCTATCTCGCTCTTTTTTCTTAAAAGCTCGTTCATCTCAGAGAGAATGTTTTCTCTCTTTGACCTGATCTCTTCCCTTCTCTGGATCAAAACATTGAGTTCTTGCAAAAGCTCTTTCTCTCTCTTTGTTGCCGCTTCAAGAGTGCTCGTCAAAGACTCTATCTCTCTTTCTATATCTTTGAGTCTCTCTCTCTTTTCCAATAGCTGCTCTTCTATGAACTCAAGCCTTGAAGCCATGTCTTTCACATTGTCGTCGAGCCTTGCAAGTTCGGAGTTGAGTTTCATTATCTCTTTTTCCGCCGCTCCGATCTTTTCACGGATCTCAAGAGCTTTCTTCTCTCTCTCCGAAAGTCTTGACGATATCTCTTCTTTTTTCCTCTCAAGCCCTTCAACCTTGCTTTCAAGATCCTTTTTCTCAGATGTAATTCCTTTCAGTATCGCAGATATCTCTTCCTTTCTCTTTTTAAGCCTTTCGAGTTCTTCTTTTTTGGACGATATTTCTGTCGCTACCCTTATGTATTCTCCTTCCACTTTGGAAAGTCTTTGGTGATAAAGGTTTTTTAGATCCAGAAGCTGCTTTTTTCTCTTGTCAAAATCTTCAAGCATCTTCGTGAAAGACGACAATTTTTTGTCCATCTCTTCCATTTCAGTTCGAAGACTGCTCCATCTGCTTTCAACCTGTGCCATCTCTTTTCTCAAATTCCTGAGACTTTCCCTTTTCTCTTCAAGCTCTCTTTCCATCCCTTCGATCTTTTCTTTCTGCCTGATTATCAGATTTCCGTAATAGAGCTTCTTGACTTCTTTTAGCTTTGCGGAGTACTCGAGATACCTTTCTGCTCTTTTCGCCTTAAGGTAGAGCGACTGCATGAGCTTGCCCCGTTCGTATATCACCTGGTCTATAGCTCGAAGATTCGCTTCAACTCTCTCTAACTTTTGCATCGTCTCTTTTTTCTTTTCCCTGAAAGCGGCCGTTCCCGCAGCTTCCTCGAAAAGGTTTCTGAGTTCTTTTGATGAAGAGCTAACTATTCTTTCCACCTGGCCCTGAGCAATTACAGAGTAAAAATCTTTTCCAACGCCCGTGCCAGCGAATAGATCCTTTATATCCTTCAAACGGGAGGGCTTTCTATTTATGAGAAAAGTGTTTTTTCCTTCTCTCGTAAGCTCTCTTGCAACCGTGAGAAATGCGCCGTCCTCCGTTTCGAAGGTGAGTTCTACAAAGGCTTTTCTTGAGGGCGGAAGATTTTCGGAGCCAGCGAATATCAGGTCGTACTTTTCATCTGCGCGTAGATTTTTCAGTGACTGCTGACCGAAGAGCCATTTTATGGCGTCCATTATGTTCGATTTTCCAGATCCGTTGGGCCCCACAATTGCAGTTATTCCGTCTGATATGGTGAGCTCCACCGGATCCGCAAAAGATTTAAATCCCTGAATGAATATTTTCCTCAGCTTCATACCGCCACCTCGTGTGAGTTTTTCTTTGATTACATTATATTTTACTTTAAAAATAACACAAGATCCCAAAAGCTCATGCTTCATAACGTCTTGTTGTGAAATCCTACCGATTTATTTGGTTATTATATGACTTGCCAGGTAAAAAACATGGCATTGATGCAGCCCCGAGTTGGTTTTTCAGCATCCCACTTTTCAGGTGTTGACTCTTTTGTCATAACGTATTATCATATGAACGAATATTCATATATACATATTGAGAGGTGTTTGTGATGGTTGGCGAAGGAGCCGGTATGGAAAATGAATTCGATCTTGGAAGGTTCGCGTGTAAGGAATGGATTGAGAAGAATCACGAAACCGTGAAGGAACTTTCCAAGTTCTTTTCAGTTTTCTCGAATCCTACAAGGCTGAGCATTCTGCTTCTGCTTACGAAGAGAGATATGTGCGTTGGTAGGATTGCGGCGGCGTTGGGGATGGACCAGTCTACGATTTCAGCGCAACTTCGAATACTGAGGCATTTGAACCTCGTAAAGACAAAACGACACGGGAAGTACATAAGATATGCACTCGACAACAAGCACGTAAAGAATGTTTTGAAAGAAGGCTTTAAGCATGTAATGAAGAAACCCCACATTTGAAAGGGAGGTGATTTTATGGGTTGGAAAGGTTGGACTGCTCTTATTTTCTCAATCTGGCTGATCGTTGCATCATTGATCCCTGGTATAGTGGGCAGCAAAGGTGCCAATCTTGCAGACTTTCTCATAGTAGGAATAGTCCTTTTAGTTGCGGGAATATTTATGCTCGGCACTTCGAAGGTAGGTGGCTGGATCGAGCTCCTTCTGGGCATCTGGCTGATCATCGCAGCATTCATACCGGCGATAACCGGCTCCAAGGGTGCGGCTATAACAAACGGAATTGTAGTCGGTATTCTCGGGCTGATCTTTGCATTCTTTGACAGAAGGAGAGCATGAAAGAAGGGGGCCATCTGGCCCCCTTTGATTTTCAAACTGGTTTCAAGAGCAGTGTATAGATTTTGAACGGCCTGTAGTCTAATTCAAGTTCGTCCGAAGTAGTGATCTTTCCCAGGTTGTCTTCCAGTATGTTGGATCTGTGAATTTCGAACCTTCTCCAGAGCTTTACCTTCGCTCTGCCTGACCTTCCGGCAACTTCCACGAATCTCAAAACCATTCCTTCCTTCGATCTTTTCAGTGCGAGAATCTTGAAGAGCCCGCCGAGCAGCTCAAGTTTGGGAATATTCAGCTTTCCTTCGAGCACAAGAAGACCGCCCGAAAACCTTATGGAAGCCTTTATCACATCTTCGACATTTCCGCCATGCGGAAAGATTCCCAGCTTGAAGAAATGCATCCCTTCGTCCGCGTAAAAGTCCGGGAATATCCCTGCTTTTATAAGAGAAATCCCGACCTTGCTGGCGTTCACGCTGCAGCCGTATTTGCTGTCGTTCAAAATCGCAACTCCAAAGCCGTTTTCAGAAAGCGAGACCCACATGTGCATCGGGACTTCGAACCTTGCCATTTCGTACTTCGTGTTGCGCGTCGTGGGTCTTTCAACATACCCGCCATCTACATCAAAAAGTGCTTTCCTTGTCAAAACATCGATGTCAAACACCTTCTTTAGAATGACTCTTCTCGTGTTCCACTTGACTTCGTACGCGATCTCCAAAATATCGGAATCGCCTTCAAGGATTATGCATTCATGAATTTCCGATCTTTCGTATCTGTAAGAAACTGTGGCGAATTGTCTTGAAGGTTTGTACTCAACTGTATGGAGATAACCTTCCAGCGGAAAACCTTCTTTTTCGGTGTTTATGTCTATATCCCAATTGTCCCAGTAATAGGGGATGTTCTTGTAAATCCAAAGCCTTGGCGGCTTTTTGAAGAGATTTCGGCCGTACTTTTTCGAAAAGACTTCAAAACTACCGTTCCTATACACAGTCACCCTGAGATGCTTGTTTTCAAGGACAACGGGACCCATGATATCTGTTTGACCCAAAGGCGGCTGGATATCCATGATGCCTTCGACGGGAATGGCCACACTCTCAAAAGGACCGATCTTTTTGGGAATCTTGTAGAGATACCCTTCAACGCCATACTTGGGACGGAGCTTCTTTTCCCCGTATCTCAAAAGAAACGGCCGGTCAAGGAAAAATCTCAAGTTCATGGGGATGTTGTACGGATTGAAAACCGTTATGAAGCCTTCGGCCTTTTCGGCACTCTTCTTGGCCACTTCTTCCATCTTTTCCTTCGCCCACCTAATCACACTTTCGAGCTCTCTTTCGGTATCTTCCACCACTTTTCTTATCGATGTCCCAGGAAGGATATCGTGGAATTCGTTTCTGAGAACGGCTTTCCACTTCTCGTCTATCTCGTCCTGTATATCCTGACCAAGAAGGGTGGAGACCAGCTCAAGGTTTCTCAAGGCTATCTCTGCCTGTCTGTGGAGCGCCTTTATCCTTGACTGGGAAGTGTATGTTCCCCTATGAAGTTCAAGATAAAGCTCACCATCCCACACAGGAAGTTCTTTCTCCGAGACAGCCTTTTTTAGCTCCTTCGCGAACCCTTCAACCGTTGAAATTTTGAGCTCCGGAACTTTTGGTAGATCTTTGAAAGAGTATATCTTCCTACACATCTCGTCAGACGGCCCGCCGCCACCGTCCCCGTATCCGAAGGAAAGAAGCGCAAACGGTGCGATGTGCTTTTGGCGGTGGTTCTTCCAGGTGGAGAGCAAAGCGTTTGCGTTTATCTTGCCGTTGTAGCCTTCTTCGGGATTGTTGAAGCTGTAATAGAGAATTTCGCTTCCGTCAAGCCCCTTCCAGATGCAAAGATCGTATGGGAACTGTGTGGCTTCGTTCCAGTAAAGCTTCGTGGTCACGAAAAGTTCCATTCCCGCTTCTTTTAAAATCTGCGGGAGAGTATGGGGAAAGCCAAACACATCCGGAAGCCAGCACACTTTCGATCTTCTCCCGAAATTCTCCTGGAAAAATCTCTGACCGTAGAGGAATTGCCTTATTAGCGATTCGACCGATGGAACGGTCGTATCGGGTTCAACCCACATGCCTCCTATAGGTTCCCAGACTCCTTTTTCCACAGCTTCTTTAATCCTCTCGAAAAGCTCTGGGTCGTTGTTTTTCACATCCTCGTACATCTGTGCGGACGATTGAGCGAATGTTATTCCGTATTTTTCCATGAGATTCAAAACATTCGAGAAAGTTCTTCTGAGTTTTCTTTTCGTCTCGCTTACAGGCCAGAGCCAAGCGTAATCTATGTGGGAGTGTCCAACCAGAAAGAGCTTTCCTTCCTTTGGCCAGATCTTTTTGAGTTTGAAGACTTCCTTTTTGTAGTCTTCAAAATTTTTGAGCAGCTTTTCTTTTTCGGGATATTCGAAGCCGTGAACCAAGGGAAATCCAGCGAAATCCCAAACACTCTTAAGTTCATTTCTTATCGTGCTGTTGTAGCCGGAAGCTTCTTTATACTCTTCAGTTCTTCTCGGGATGTATACGCCGGCAAGGAAAGATTCCGTGGCTTCTATCAATGCCAAGGCGAGCGACTCATCTTCCACCCTTGAAGCAAGATCTATGACAGCTTGCGTGAAATCTATTACGCTCCTTATCTCTTCATCGATCTCAACGAGATAGGAGTACTCGAAAACTGCGTTCTCCCTATTCCCGAAAAGTCCCCTTGGAACGACCTGAACCTTCACATTGTGCTCTCCACGAGAAAGCCTTCCAAGCCATAGCTCTTTCTGGAGCGGGTTTATCTGCCCGTAGCTCTTTCCGTCCACTACGACAAGACTTTCCCCGCCAAACCAGGCGAAAAGATAGGTGTTTTTATCATATAGGTCTATTTCCGTCTCAAAGACCGCAAAGTTTCCGCTCCATTTGAAAGGCGGGTGTATCGTTCTTTTTTCATAGATCCAGTCCGTTTGATAGTGGATTTTCCTATAAACATAGGGTTCAAGCTCTCCAAGCATTCTTTTGAGATGTGCGATTTCGCGATCCTTTTCTCTGTACACTCTGCTCCCTCCTTTCTTTTGCTTGACTTTATAATATCCTTGGGGGATGGGTCAAAGATCGATTTGGGCAGATATAAGGAGTGTGCCGGAAATATTTGGATTGATACAGGTATATACAGGTATAATAAAGGTGGGAGAGATAGAAGGCATGCCTTTAAACTTCCCAGAATTCAACAAGGTCTTCTGGGATCCTCTCGATGAAGTCCAGATCCCTTGCGAACCTTATCGAATTTCCGACATAAGGCATCGCAGTTCCAAGCGCTTGCTTTATTATGTAAAGCCGCTCCTTTGCCCTTGTTATAGCGACATAGAAGAGCCGTTCTTCTTCATCAAGGTGCCCTTCTTGGATGGCTTTAGCGTTTGGAAGATCTCCCGGATTCACGGAAACGACGAAGACAGTGTTCCATTCGAGTCCTTTTGCCTGATGTATGGTCGTTAGGGTTACTTTTTCTTTGTCTTCATAAATTTCAGGTGATATCTCTTCTGTCAGGGAGAGGTCTGAAAGAAACCTTTCTAAACTGTTGTATCTCGATGCGAGCTCAGAGAGCTTTTCCAGATCTTTTTCCCTTTCATACGCGTCCTCGTATCTCATGAGTAGGTAGTCACTGTAAAAGTGCGAAAGAACGGTGTTTATCATCTCTTCGGGCGAGCTCATTTCCTTTATTTCAGAGAGAATCTCTTCCATCTTGGAAAGGGTCGTTTTTCGTGAAGCCCTGACTTGTTTTATCGCTTCTGTGTAATCAAGGCCAGAATCCACGTATTTTGAAGCTAACTGTGCAAGCTTCGATGCTGTACGGTCTCCGACTCCTTCGAAGAGCTTCGCAGCTCTAACCCATGAAACGACATCCTTGGGGTTTTGAACGATTCTAAGGAATGCGAGAACGTCCTTTATATGAGCGAGCTCCAAGAAGCTCCTGCCAGCCAGAACTCTGAAAGGTATCGATCTTGCCGAAAGGTCGAGCTGTATATCCAAACTCATGTAGTTTGACCTGTAAAGAACGGCGATCTCTCTTGGTGGGACTCCTTCTTCTAAGAGCTCTTCTATTCTCTGGCCGACGAACATCGCCTGATCCCTTGAGTCCATCGTCGTGACGACGACGGGCTTCACTCCACCTTCCCTTGTAGCTCTTAATATCTTTGGAACTGCGGATCTTGGAAGTAGCGCATTGACAAGTTTGACGATATTTCCGGTGCTTCTGTAGTTAGTCTGTATCTTGAATACCTTTGTTCCTTCTATTTTCATGAAATCCATGACGTTTTCGAATCTTGCACCCCTGAAAGAGTAAATGCTCTGTGCGTCATCCCCAACTACGAATATATTTCCATGGACCTTTGCAAGCTCTTCTACTATGTAATACTGCACGATGTTGGTATCCTGAAACTCATCCACGAGTATCCACTCGAACCTTTCAGAAAGTCGTTCAGCGATCTTGGGATATTCTTTCAATAGTCTCAAGAAATTCACCAAAAGGTCGTCATAATCCATAGTGTTCTGCTTTTTCTTTTCCAGATTATACTCGGCGAATATCTCGGCTATGATGGAGGATATTTCCATGAAATAAGGCGCCAGATCCTTCAGGGCTTTTTCAAAGTTGGATAGGGTGTTCATCATGTATGAGTGTATGTGAAGGAGCAAGCCTTCCTTGGGAATATTTTTTCTCAGCTCTTTTGGAAGCCGCTCAAGAACGATTGCTCTTGCATGTTTCATCATCGTCTTTGAGTCGTCCCTGTCTAGTATGGTGTAGTTGCTCTCATAGCCCAGCCTTGTTGCGTATTTTCTCAAAAACAGGTTGCATACGCTGTGAAATGTTCCCGCAACCATTTCTTCTAAATCCCTGCCAGTTGCCACCTTTGCCCTTTCTATCATCTCTTTCGCCGCTGCCCTTGTGAATGTCACGAGCATTATCCGACTTGGCGGCACTCCCTGAGAAATAAGATGGACGATTTTGTAAGTAACAACACGCGTTTTGCCCGAACCAGGCCCTGCGATAACTATGGACCTGCCGCTCGAGTTCACAACGGCGTTCTGCTGCTCATTGTCAAGATCGGTGAAGATCTTCTGCGGCACCGGCCTCGGCTTTAGCACATACTTTTTCTTCTCCAAGTCAACACCCCCGCAAGGGAATTGTAGCATCGCAAGGCAGTGTGGACCAGTTGGAATACGATGTGATCACAAAAACAAAGGTGAGCCACAAAGGCTCACCTTTCAGGGCAGGAAAGTGATTTTTTATTCTATCTCTATCACCCAAAAGTCGCTCCCGGCGTGGAGCCCGGATACATCATCGTTGTTTGATCTGGTATACCCCGCCACCAAGCACTTGCCATCACTCGTGGGTTGAACTACATATGCTTTCTCAGAGTCAGGACCTCCAAATGTTTTCTGCCATTTTAAGTTGCCTCTATCGTCCAATTTAACCAGCCAAAAATCCCAACTTCCATGATTTCCCGAAGCATCACCGTCATTTGAAGCTGTGTACCCGGCTACGATGTATCCTCCGTAGCTCGGCTGGCATACGGAAAATGCTTCTTCGTCCAAAGAACCTCCGAGGACTCTTTGCCACTCCAAATTCCCCACACTGTCGAGTTTTACTATCCAAAAATCTTTTGTTGGATCGCCATTTGTGTCTTCGTGATTCTCCTGAACATCTCCATCGCTGGACTTTGAATATCCCACAACTATATATCCGCCATCACTTGTCTGCACCGCGGAAAACGCTTCTTCGTCTTCAGATCCCCCAAGCGATTTTTGCCACTCTATGTTCCTGTTTTCATCAAGCTTTAACACCCAAAAATCTCTTTCACCATGGTTTCCAGAAACATCCCAATTATTGGAATAGGAATATCCCACTACTATGAATCCACCATCTGCCGTTTGCTTTATGAAATGTGCCTCTTCATCACCGTCTCCCCCGAAGTTTTCCTCCCACACCAGGTTTCCGTTGTCGGCGTTGATTTTCACGATCCAAAAATCTTTTCCTCCGTGATTGCCAGAGACATCTCCGTCCGTTGAATTACTCCATCCGGCTACTACAATAGAACCGTCATCGGTCAGGCATGCGGAATATGGTATCTCATCACCCGATCCCCCGAATGCTTTTTGCCAGTCTACACTTCCGTCTTCTTTCAAGCGAGAAACCCAAAAGTCATATCCACCATGGGATCCTGTGCCATATACGCTGCCAGAAATGTATCCCACTATTATGTATTCCCCGTCGTCTGTCTGGAGCACTGAATATGCTTCATCGTCATTTTCTCCCCCAAGAAGGTTGTCCCATTCTTTTGTTTTGTGCTCATCATCGCTAAACTTTATAACCCATATATCCTTGGTAGACCCTGAACCATTAGGCACACCTCCCACATCTCCGTCGGAATCTCCGGGAGATACTTTGGTTGTTGTATAACCGGCCGCAATGTATTTCCCATCGCTCGTTTGAAGGATTGAGTAAGCTTCCTCTTCTCCAGAACCCCCAAGGGGTCTTTGCCAAGCTATCCTTATGGCTCTCGTGGTAAAACTCCAAATAGAACTATTCGTAGTTGCACCGTTCTCATCCTTTGCCACGACTTGCCAGTAGTATTTGGTATCGTATTCAAGATCTTTTACTTCGTATGAGGTAACTGTTAAGTCCTTAGCGATAATGGAGAGGTTGTTTTCGTCTTCTCCGAAATAAACATCGTATTTTATGCTATCTCCCTCAGAATCTGTTGAGGCATTCCAGGATAGTTTCACCGACGAACGCTCTACCTCTGTTTTTTCATCTACTGGGCTCGGATTAGCTGGTGCGGTTGGGGGATGGTTCTCGGGTGAGGGTTGATCTTCCGTGGGAGTATTTCCGAGCTCTGGTGAACTGCACGAGGCAATGAATACCAGGAGAGATAGCATCACGGTGAATACTATGGCTTTGAGTTTCATGGTTAATTCCTCCTTTCATTTTTTAAATACTATCATATTTTGATTGGAATCTAAATATTTTTTTGAGGTTTTGAATATTCTGCGTGTAGAGGAAAAACTGGGATGAAGATTTTCACCCTACGGCCCATATAGTGCTACAATCGCTCTTGGAGGTGATGGGGCGTGTGGGAGCATGTGAAGAAGACAGATCCTGAAATTTACGAAGTACTTCTTGGAGAGCTAAAGAGACAGGAGTTTGGTATAGAGCTTATCGCTTCTGAGAATTTCGCTTCTTTGGCTGTCATAGAGGCGATGGGATCTGTGCTCACAAACAAGTACGCAGAAGGGTATCCGAGCAAGAGATATTACGGTGGATGTGAATGGGTTGATAAGGCTGAAGAACTCGCAAGGGAAAGAGCGAAGAAGCTCTTTGGAGCCAAATATGTCAATGTTCAGCCGCACTCTGGATCTCAAGCTAACATGGGAGTTTACATGGCGTTGATGGGACCGTGTGATACCTTGATGGGAATGGCTCTCTCACATGGAGGGCATCTCACGCACGGTGCGCAGGTGAATTTCTCGGGAAAGATCTTCAAGGTAATCCAGTACGGGGTGAATGATGATGGCTTCATAGATTACGATCAGGTTGAAACCCTTGCAAAACAGTTCAAGCCTAAGGTGATAGTCGCCGGTGGGAGTGCGTACTCGAGGATAATAGATTTCAAGAGATTCAGGGAGATAGCCGATGAAGTTGGAGCCTATCTGATGGTAGATATGGCACATTTTGCAGGACTCGTGGCCGCCGGAATTTATCCAAATCCGCTGGAATATGCTCATGTCGTTACGACTACAACTCACAAGACCCTGCGTGGGCCAAGGGGCGGGATGATCCTTACAAACGACGATGAGATAGCCGAAAAGATAGACAAGACGATCTTCCCGGGTATCCAAGGTGGACCTTTAATGCATGTAATAGCTGCAAAAGCGGTTTCCTTCAAAGAGGCCATGACAGAGGAATTCAAGGAATACCAGAAGCAGATAGTAAAGAACGCGAAAGCCCTTGCCAAAGCCATGGAAAAGAGGGGTTATCACATAGTATCCGGTGGAACAGACTCGCACCTGTTCTTGGTTGACCTTTCGAAGTCCAAGGAAGCCGCTGTGCATGTGACCGGAAAGGCGGCAGAGAAGGCTCTCGAAAGAGCGGGAATAACCGTGAACAAGAACACGGTACCCGGTGAGAAGAGGTCTCCATTCGTCACTTCCGGAATAAGGATTGGAACGCCGGCCGTTACCACGAGAGGAATGAAAGAAGAGCAAATGGAAGAGATAGCAGAGCTCATAGACATGGTAATCACGAATGTTCAGGACAAGAAAGGAAACATTCCTGACAATGTGAGGGATGAAGTCAGGGAGAGGGTAAAGAAACTCTGTGAGCAGTTCCCACTATATGCAAAATATGTGGATTTTTCCAAGCTATGAGTTATAATCAACCTTGAGGTGGGAAGAGTGAAGGGTGCGAGCATCGTATGGAATAAGACATCGAGAATGGTTTCTTCCCATAGATATGGGAAGGCAATTTCCAATTTCAGAGGGGCTTTGCCCCTCTTTCTTTTAGCCGAAAATCAATATCAGGAGGGGTGAAAGAAGGTGGGGAAGTTAGTTGTGATCGATCATCCACTCGTTAAGCACAAGCTTACCATAATGAGGGATGAGAAAACGGGTCCGAAGGAATTTCGGGAGCTTTTGAAGGAGATAACCCTCCTTATAGCGTATGAGGCAACGCGGAGAGTTCCTGTTTATAAGAAAACCGTAAGAACACCTCTGGCTGAAGCCGAGGGATATTACTTCGAAGACAACAAGATAGTTGTTGTACCTATACTCAGAGCTGGCCTCGGAATGGCCGATGGAATTCTTGAGCTCCTTCCGAATGCTTCCGTGGGGCATATAGGTATCTACAGGGATCCGGAGACTCTGCAGGCTGTGGAGTACTACGCCAAACTTCCAAAGCTTGACGACGGATCGGTGATATTCGTTACGGATCCGATGCTTGCAACGGGTGTCAGTGCGATAAAGGCAATAGAGATAATAAAGGAACAGGGTGGAAACGATATAACGCTTATTTCGCTCATAGCTGCTCCAGAGGGCGTTAAGGCAGTTCAGGACGTTCACCCGGATGTGGATATATACACCGCTGCCCTCGACAGTCATTTAAACGATCATGGCTACATCATTCCCGGTCTTGGAGATGCGGGAGACAGACTCTACAGAACGAAGTAATCCGGGCACGACGAAGGTGAGAAGATGTATGTCATAGGAGTAGGGGGAGGAACGGGTTCTGGAAAGACCACCGTTGCAAGTAGAATAAAAGAACTTTTGGGCGGCGACATGTGTGCCGTCATTCCCATGGATAATTACTACAGGGATATGTCTCATCTTCCAATGGAAGAGAGGCGGCGCCAAAACTACGACCATCCCTCGATGATAGAGCACGAACTTTTAGCAAAGCATCTGAGGGAGCTCCTTCAGGGGAAGGAAATAGCCATTCCCACCTACGATTTCACCACGTACACTCGTGGGGTAGAAACCATAACCTTTGAGCCAAAGCCATTCGTCATAGTGGAAGGGATATTCGCGCTCTATTATCAAGAGCTTCTGGAGCTTTACGACCTTGCGATATATGTGGATGCGGAGGCGGATGTGAGGTTCATAAGAAGGCTCAAGAGGGACATAGACGAGAGGGGAAGAAGCGTTGAATCCGTGGTGGAGCAGTATTTAAGCACTGTGAAGCCCATGCACGATGCGTATGTCGAGCCCACGAAGAAAAACGCCGACATCATAATCCCGCGTGGCGGTTTTAACGAGAAAGCAATACAGGTCATCGTCAGGTATATGATGGAAAAAACAGCAAGTGGAAAATGAAAAGGCCGCAAATTCAAATGAGCTTCGCGACTTCTCCAAGATCTTTTGCGATGAATATTCCTTTTTCCTTTTTTGCTTCTTCAAAACTGGTTTCTCCTGTTAGAACGAGAATGGGCAGAGCTCCTGCCCTTTTTGCCATCTCCATGTCCGTGTAAAGCCTGTCTCCGATAACAGCGATGTTTTCCACTTTTTCGCCGAATTTTTTGGCTATCTCAAAGAGCATCTCGGGATTTGGTTTTCCTATGATCTTCTCAGGAACCCTTCCTGTGGATTTTTCGAAAAGCGCAATGAAGCTTCCTGCATCCGGGATCAAACCTTCCGGCGAAGGGCAGTTTATATCCGGATGAGTGGCTATGTAAGGAAGTCCTTTTCTCAAGAATATGGCAAACTTTCTTATCTTCTCGTATGTTACCTGGGTGTCGTATCCAAGGACGAGAACATCGGGATCGTCTTCGACCACATTTACGCCTTCTTGCAGGAAAACTCTTCTCAAACTGTCTGTTCCAAGTATGTAAACCCTTTTCCCTGGAAAGGCTTCTTTGATATAGCCGGCAGTTGCCTCTCCGGATGTGAAAACGACAGGATCTTCCACTCCCATTTCCTTGAGCATTTCTTCGTAATCCTTAGGACCCTTGGACGAGTTGTTGGTCAAAAAGACATACCTTTTCCCGGTTTCCTTAACCCTTCTGAAGAATTTCTTCGCAAAGTCAAAGAGCTTCCCACCAATGTGTATCGTTCCGTCCATGTCAAGGACGAATAGCTTTATCCTCGAAAGATCCAAACTGCTCCCTCCCTAATACGAGAGATGCTTTTTCAAAATCTCTTTTGGGATCTCTTTTCCCATTCTTCTGAAACCGAGTATAACAGCTCCAACTCCTTCATTCGCTCATTCCCAAGTACACCAGCAGGGCGAATGCTGCTATGAAAAGGCCTGTGATGGTTAGAACGATTTCCTTTTCGTATGTATATACGCTCCTGTCTATGGTGATCTTTGCAGTTTTTGATTTTCCACGTGCGTTTGCGAGTAGCGTGTAGGTCCCATCTGGGAGGCCTGAACCGTCCCAGGTTATCTCGTTAACGCCTACATGAGCGCTGATGATCTTTTCATATACCACCTCGTTGGAATCGTTCAAGATGGACACGGTTACGGTCGAATCCTTCGTAAGGACAATACCTATTGTTGTCGTATCGTCCGTCCAATCTCCGTTTGGTGAGAAAACAGAGGGATGTACAAAAAGCTGCATGGAAAATGGGCTTTCTTCGAGATGGACAGGGATGATCTGCTTCTCTCTCCAGGCAAGCGCTACATGTGTTTTAAAGAGTTCGTACCCGGGCTTTTTGAACGTTACAGAATGCTCACCAGCTGGCACTTTAATGTAATCCCCTGGATCCTCTATCTCCCCTAAATATTCACCGTCCACGAATACGGAGAGTGGATAGACATTTGAGAGCGCGGATATATAAGCCGCGGGTTTTACGTTTATGAATACGATAGCCTTTTCTCCTTCCTTTATAACCACCGGCTCTCCTATTTGGATGTAGTCCTCAGAAACGGCACTCAGATTGTACGTTTGCCCAAAACTGAGTGAAATGGAGATTTTTCCGCTGCTTCCTATATATCCCACGAATGTTCCATTGAGATATATGGAAACCCCTGGTGTCGAGCTTATTATCACCGTTATCGAATCGTTGTCCTCGGCATCTCCAAAATAAATGCTGGCAAGTAATAGCAAAATGAGCATTAAAATTGTCTTTTTCATATCCACTCCCTTCTTCCCTTTGAAAAATCAAAAAGCGGGGGAGGTCACTCCCCCGTGTATGGGAAAGCCACGTAGAGTTTTGCACCTTTCCTGTAGATGTAAAGCGCCACATAGTCTCCTTTGTGAAGATCTCCAATGGCTTTGTTCCAGTCGTCGATACTCTCCAGTTTGTACTCTTTTCCGTTTATGACTATCTTCAAGATAACATCTCCGACCTTTATTCCAAAGAGTGATTTTTCGACCTCTCTCACAATGACACCTTTTATATACGTCGGTATGGAGAACGTTTCTCTGTCTCCTGCTGTGATCTCTCCGACCTTTATTCCGAGGAAGCTCTTTGCTCCCCCTTCGCTTTCCTCATATTTTCCAAGTGTTACAGTGAGCTCAAGCCTCTTGCCTCTTCTGTCCACGACGACTTTCACGGTGCTCCCTGGCGTGTAGGAATGGATCACGGAGACAAGCACTCCTGCACTTGTTATATCCTGATTGTTTATCTTAACTATTACATCGCCTTCCTTTATTCCAGCGATGTCTGCAGGAGATCCCTTCACCACTTCAGTGACCAGAGCGCCCCGATCGACTTTGAGGGCAAGTGCTTTCTTAAGATCCTGTGTCACATCGGTTATCCTGACCCCAAGATATGCTTTTTCCGCCTTTCCTGTTCTTATTAAGGAGTCTATGAATCTTTTAGCGGTGTTTATGGGTATGGCAAATCCGAGGTTTACAGCTTCCCTTGGATCCACTATAGCGGTGTTTATTCCTATAACCTGTCCGTGGATGTTTAGGAGCGGACCGCCGCTGTTTCCAGGGTTGATGGCAGCATCTGTCTGGATCAGATCCGTGTAGTATCCTTTTCCATCGGGTTTCAAGATCTTTCTATGAAGGGCGCTCACGACACCGAGCGTGACTGTGTGCTGAAAGCCGAGGGGGTTACCTATGGCTATAGCCCATTCTCCTATCTGGACTTTATCTGAATCGCCGAATTCGAGAACGGGCAGGTTCTTTCCCTTCGGATTTATCTTTATAACTGCTATGTCTAATTCATCGTCTCCTCCTATGTACTCGGCTTTGTATGTGGTTCCATCTAACATGGTGACGGTTATCTGTTTTGCGTCCTTCACGACATGTTCATTCGTGAGAATGTAGCCTTCCTTGTCGAATATGAATCCGGAGCCAACTCCTCTGACTTCTCTCTTTCCGTATCCCCAGGGAACATCACCGAAAAATCTTTTGAAGAACTCATCAGCGAAGGGATCAAAATAAGGGACGCTTTCTATACGTACAACGTCGATCTTCACAACGGCTGGCGCGCACTGTTTGACCACTTCAACGACAGGGCTGACGTAATTCGGATTCAATATGGCGAAGATGCTGAGAGATGCAAGAAGAGCTACTACGACGAGAAACTTCCTCATTTTTCATCCCTCCTTCTGCGTATTTTGCTCACCTTTACCTTTGACGATACAGAAGGCTTTTTAGTTCAAGCGCTCTCGTGCAACGAAGCAAAAGATATGATATTCTCGGGCTTGGAGGTGAAAATAGATGGTGAAACTCGCTGGGAATACTTTCATGATAGAGGCTCCTACGAATGTTGGGATATATTTGGATGGTGAGACCGTTTACGTGGTAGATCCAGGCACTTCGAGAAAGGCACTCAGAGAAATAGAAGAAAATTTCAGAGAAAAGAAAGTGGTGGTTTTGAACACACACCACCATGCCGACCACATTCTTCTCGATTATCTATACGAGAAAAGACTCGGCGCTAAAGTCTTCACGAGCGAGATAGAGACCCATCTTCTATTACATCCGGAGCTTGAGGCTTATTACCTTTTCGGTGCTGAGACTCCAAAACTTTTCAAAAAGACGTTCTTCATGGCAAAACCCGTAAATGCTCAGCCTTTTCCGGAGGGAATTCCTTTAAAGCCTGTGTTCCTTCCAGGGCACACACCAGGCCACCACGGATTTCTCACGCCTGATGGAGTTCTCTTTTGCGGGGATCTTTACTTTTCGCCCGATATAGTCGACAAATATGGATATCCATATCATTTCTCCGTTTCAATTTTGAGAAAGACCGTTGAAAAATTCAAGGACGTGGAGTACGATCTTGTGGTGCCCGCTCACGGGAAACCATCTGCTGATCCGACCGGCGAGATAGATTACATGATGAGAAGGATTGACGAAATAGAAAACCGGCTTTACGAGCTTTTGAAGGAGCCCCATTCGGTTGAAGAAGCGGCGTACAAACTCGCGGATCATTTCGGTTTCAAATTCAGCAGCGGCTTCTTTTATCTCTTCAGGTCGTTCGTCTCGTCTCTGCTGCAGGATTTAGAAGAACACCTTGAGGAGGATGGTGGAAGATGGAAAAGGATATGAGAGAGCTCTCAAAGCTCATAACAGAGATAGAAGGTGACCCGGTAAGGGCAAGGGACATCTTAAAGGGGATGAAACTCCGAGATATTCCCGTGATAGGTGTTACGGGCGTTGCGGGAGTCGGAAAGAGCACGCTTGTCGATGCGATGATAAAGGTTTTAAGAGAAATGGGAAAGAAGGTGGCGGTAGTCGCAGTAGATCCTTCGAGTCCTTTCAGCGGCGGAGCGTTCCTTGGTGACAGGATAAGGATGAAAAGGCACTTCACCGATGAAGGGGTTTTCATCAGGAGCATGGCGAGCCGCGGTGCTCTCGGAGGATTGAACGACTCGATCTTCGATGTCGTGGATCTTTTCAGGGGATTCGATTTCGATGTGGTAATAGTCGAGACGGTCGGTGCGGGTCAGACCGAAGTCGATATAGCATATGTAGCAACTACGGTGCTTTTAGTTCTGGCTCCCGGCGGGGGAGATGAAGTTCAGATGATGAAGGCGGGGATAATGGAGATAGCCGACATCTTCGTGGTGAACAAGGCGGATCTTCCCGGAACGGATAGCCTGGTTTTGAGCCTTAGAGCGATGCTCGAGATTTCACCAAAAAAGGAATGGGTGCCGCCCATCGTGAAGACGGTGGCTTCGAGCGGGGAAGGCGTCACCGATCTCATAAAGGAGATAGAAAGGCACGAAGAGCATCTCAGAAGCTCGGGAGAGATAGTCTCGAGAAGGCGAAGGAATGTGAAAAAGCATGTTGAGCACATTTTGAGAAACGAGATAGTCAGGATTCTGGGGGGTCATGAGAGCGTTGATGCGGATGAGCTTTTGATGAAAACAGTGGACAGACTCTGCAAGGAGGTGAAAGATAGATGGACAGGAAAGTGATAGTCAGGGAGTATGTGATAACTACATTCGGACTCGTTTTGACGGCGCTCGGGCTTGTTATGTTTTTGATACCAAATGGAATAGCCGCCGGTGGTGTGAGCGGTATGTCGATGATTCTCTCGAGCTTCACGAAGATCCCCGTTGGTATATGGATGTACATACTCAACGGGATACTATTTCTCATAGCCTTTCTCACGATAGGCTTTGACTTCAGCACAAAGACCATCTACTCCACATTCGTTCTGAACTTTCTCGTTGACTTTTTCGACAGAATCGTTCCAATCTGGAGATATTCCAAAGAGTACATACACGGGGAAGTGGACATGATTCTTGCCACCTTCTTCGGCGTCGTTCTAACTGCCATAGGCATGGCTCTAACCTTCTCGCAGAACTCTTCTACCGGCGGCACTGACATAATCGCAAGGATAATAAACAAATACTTCGGTTCTTCCATTGGAGTTACGCTTCTTTTCATCGACTTCACCATAGGATTTTCTTCTATAATTTCCTTTGGAATCACAAAAGCGATGTATGCGATCCTTGCTATAATGATGAACGGAGTAATGATCGACTTCGTTCTCCACGGTATAGAGATGTCCAGTGAAGTCCTGATATTCTCCGAGAAGATAGACGAAATAACCAACTTCGTTTTGAACAAGCTCAAAAGAGGTGCAACAAAGCTTCCCGTCGTGGGTGCGTACACAGGCAAAGAGAGAATGGCGCTTTTGACAGTGGTCAGGAGAAGGCAGCTTGCAGAGCTCATCCACTTTCTGAAAGAAGTCGATCCGAAGGCTTTCGTCGTCATAGGTGAAGTGAGGCAAGTTCTGGGAGAAGGCTTTAGGAGGATAGAGAAGGCCCTTTGAAGGGGGTGGTTTTGTGAAAAAGACCAAGATAGTCTGCACGATAGGTCCTGCGAGCGAGAGTGAAGAAGTCATCGAAGAGCTCATAAAGAGCGGTATGAATGTTGCAAGACTCAACACTTCCCATGGAGACGAACAGGAGCATGCAAGAAAGATCGAAAGGATAAAAAAGATAAGGGAAAAGCTTGGGTTGCCTGTGGGAATACTACTCGATCTTGCTGGGCCAAAGATAAGAACAGGAAACCTTGAAAGAGACGAGATAGAACTCGTTCAGGGTCAAGAGCTCACTCTGACGACGGAAGACATCGTCGGGAATGAGAAAGTAATATCGGTGAACTACAAAGGGCTGCCAGCGGACGTGAAGAAGGGAGATAGGATACTTCTTTCCGATGGTGCAATAGAGCTCGAGGTAATAGAAACTGATGGTGAGAAAAACATAAAGACCCGAGTTAGAAACGGTGGGGTTATAACCCACAGAAGAGGAGTTAATGTGCCGGGCGTGGATCTCAAGGGGATTTCTTCGGTGACAGAAAAAGACAAAAAGTACATAGAGTTCGGCGTCAAGATGGGCGTGGACATGTTCGCGCTCTCTTTCGTGAGAAAGGCAGAAGATGTTCTTTTGGCAAAAGAGCTCATTAAAAAAGCAGGCGGAGACCAGCCGGTGATTTCAAAGATAGAGACTCTTCAGGCACTGAATAGCTTGGATGAGATCATAGAAGTCTCGGACGGGGTCATGGTGGCAAGGGGAGACCTGGGAGTTGAGATACCGCTCGAAGAAGTCCCGATGGCGCAGAAAAGAATAATAAACATGGCTAATCGCTACTCAAAGCCAGTAATAACCGCTACTCAGATGCTCGAATCGATGGTGGAAAACCCAAGACCCACAAGGGCGGAAGTGACCGATGTGGCAAACGCGATTCTGGACGGGACGGATGCTGTTATGCTTTCTGAAGAGACCGCAATGGGAAAGTACCCAGTCGAGGCGGTTAGGTATATGAGCAAAATAGCGATGGAGACGGAGAGACTTTTCGGTGAATTGAAAAACCTAACTTTCGATTGGATACGTTCTTTCAGCTTCTCCGTCGATGTTTCAGATGCTATATCCAACGCCTGCTGGCGCATCTCCGAAGACCTTTCTGCCACGGCGATAATAACATTCACAAGTACCGGATCCACTGCAAGAAGGGTTTCGCGCTTCAGACCGAGCATGCCCATACTCGCACCGACCCCGCATCAAGAGACCTACTATAGACTTTCTGTGGTCTGGGGAGTCGTTCCAATGATGATAGATTTTGCGAAAAGCACCGATGAGATGATAGACCTCGCTATAACGAAAGCCAAGGAAGAGGGCTATGTGAGGATTGGGGACACCGTGGTAATCACTGCGGGGATACCGGTCGGTGTTCCGGGAACGACGAACATGATAAAGGTTCACGAGGTGAAGTAAGAACGGTGATGAAGAAGGTCGTGGTTGTCAGGTTCGCGGAGATAGGTCTTAAGGGGAGAAACAGGAGCGATTTTGAAAGGGCTCTCGTTGAGAATATAAAGAAAGTGACAGGAAAAAGCGTTGAGTGGCGCTGGGGAAGGATATATGTTGAGACTGATTGGGAGAGCGAAGACATCTCCGTTTTTGGTAAAGTCTTTGGAATTCAAAACTACAGCCCGGCTATCATCACGGAGCTTGAATACGGCAAGATCGAAGAAGCAGTTTTGAAACTGGCACGGATGGAAGTTGCAGAAGGGAAGAAAACCTTCAAGATAAACGCGAAAAGGCCTTACAAGGATTTTCCAATGGGAATATACGATCTCAATAGGGATTTAGGAGCGGCTGTTTTAAAGAATATCGGCGGTTTGGTTGTAGATGTTCACGAGCCAGAATTCACCGTCGGCGTAGAGATAAGGGAAGAAGGTGCGGTCGTATTTTCAAGGAAGATAGAAGGGCCCGGCGGGCTTCCCGTGGGGGTGAGTGGCAAGGCTCTTCTGCTTCTCTCAGGGGGAATAGACAGTCCAGTAGCCGGTTGGTATGCAATGAAAAGGGGTATTGTGGTTTCTGCTCTGTCTTTCGTCTCGCCGCCGTACACGGGAAAGGAATCAAAGGAAAAGCTTATAAAACTCGCTGAAGTTTTGAAAGGGTATTCGGGTGGCAAAGGCGTGGATCTATATCTCTGCCCGCTAACGAAAGTTCTTGAGTTTTTGCAGGACAATGTTCCGAGAAAGTACATGCTCGTCATGCAAAGGAGGAGCATGATGAGAATCGCCAACAAGCTCGCAAGGAATATAAAGGCGCAGGTTTTGGTAACCGGGGAAAGCGTGGGGCAAGTTGCAAGCCAGACTCTGACGAATCTTTCCGTTATAGACCAGGCGTCCGACCTTGCGGTCTTAAGGCCGCTCTGCTGCTTCGATAAGATAGAGATAATAAACATCGCGAAAAAGATCGGCAGCTACGATATCTCCATAATAGAGCACCCTGATGTCTGTACAATATTCTCCCCGAAAAATCCGTCTACAAGGGTCAAATTGAGTGTTGTTAAGGAGATAGAAAAAGAGCTTGGGGAAAGATTGAGGGTTGTGGAAGACGAGGCTTTCTCCTACATTGAGAAGGTGGTGGTGTAATTTGGCCAAGATACTTGTAGCAGAGGATGACAGGAGAATAGCCCGTTTTCTGGAGATAGAGCTCACGCACCGAGGCCACGAAGTGAGGAAAGCCGAGACGGGAATAGACGCGCTCGTCGAGTTCGAAGAGTTCAAGCCCGATGTTGTTCTTCTCGATGTCATGCTTCCAGAGATGGACGGTATGAAACTGGCCGAAAAGATGAGAGAACTTTCTCCCGATGTGGGGATAATAATGGTGACGGCTCTGGGGGATGTCAAAGACAAAGTCGAAGGGCTCAAGAAAGGCGCTGACGATTATGTCGTAAAGCCATTCGACACGGATGAACTTCTTGCAAGAATAGACGCACTTTTGAGAAGAAAAGGGCTATTTGAAAAAGAAAAACTAAGCTACGGCGGAATTGAACTCGATCCTAAAGCGAGAAAGGTTTTCGTCGACGGGGAAGAAGTCTCGCTTTCAAAGACGGAATTTGACCTCCTGTACTATCTCATGAAGCACCCAGAAACCGCTCTCTCAAAAGACAGGATACTGGACGCAGTCTGGGGCTATGAAGCAGCTCCGAATGTGGTTGAAGTCTATGTGAACTACCTGAGAAAGAAGTTAAAAAGTAAAGGAAACCTTATAAAGACAGTCAGGGGCGTGGGGTATATGCTCAGCGAGTAATGCTCACCAGCTGTTTTCATGTATTCTCTCTCTGTTTATCTCTTCTTCAGTGTGCGGCGGCTTCTTCTCTGCCGGATATCCGAACCCAAGCACGCACAAAACTCTGAAGCCTTCCGGGATTTTAAGGAGCTCTTTCATTTCTTTTTCCACTCTGTTTGCGACATGCCCCCAGCAGCTTCCAAGTCCAAGGCTCGTAGCCCTGAGCTGCATGAATGCAGCTGCAATGGCTCCATCACTCTCCCAAGTGTCGTAATCCTTCACAGCGACGACTATCGCAAGCGGTGCGCTTTCAAGGAATGTGAATGCACTCTCCCGGAGTTTTCTTATCTTTTCTATGATGCTTCTTTCTTTAACGATTATCAAATGAACAGGGCGTCTGTTTCTCGCGGTGGGCGCAAACATCGCAGCTTTTATGAGCTCATCCACCAGTTCTTCTGGAATGGATTTTTCCGAGAACTTCCTTATGCTTCTTCTCTTTTCAATCGCTTCTGAAACGTCCATTTAACTCCCTCCTTTGAGAAAATTATAACTTGCTGTTTTAAAAGTTATCACAGAGTCAAAACGATGTGTGTGATATGTGTGACTTATCATTTGATTTTCGCTGAAAGTGTGATAGCTTAAATGTGAAAAAACGAGTCGCTGGGGGTGATGACTGTGAAAGTCTTGATACTGGTGGAAGATGGTTACGAAGACCTCGAGTTTTACTATCCCTACCTTCGCCTTCTTGAAGAAGGTTTCGAAGTGGATGTGGCTGCACCGAAAGCCGGGATAAAGAAGGGGAAAAACGGAACGAGCTTTGATGTTAAAAAGGAAATTTCTGGGCTAAATGCAAAAGATTACATCGGCGTTTTCGTCCCGGGCGGGCACGCTCCAGACAGGCTCAGAAGGTATGAAGAAGCCGCCGGAATAGTCCGTCAGATCTACGAGGGCGGCGGAGTCGTGGGAAGCATCTGCCATGGACCGCACCTTCTGATATCTGCCAAAATAGTAAAGGGAGTTAAGATGACTTCCTTCTTCTCGATAAAAGACGATCTCATAAACGCCGGAGCGAAATGGGTGGATGAGCCTGCAGTGGTTGACAAAAGAATCGTCACCGGCAGAGTTCCATCAGACCTTCCAAAACTCATGCCGCTTTTCATAAAAGAGCTTAAAAAGCTTTCCGGAAAAAGCACGCAAGAAAGTCTTCCCGATTTTGAGCTAAAAGACGAAAACGGCAAGACCGTGAGAAAAGACGACATTCTCGGAAAATACACGGTGCTTTACTTTTTCCCAAGAGCGAACACTCCGGGATGCACGCAGGAAGCCAAGGACTTCACCGAGCTTTCATCTTCTTTCAAAAAACTCGACGTGAAAGTCTTCGGCATCTCCCCGGACTCTCCAAAAGCTTTGAAAAACTTCAAGCAAAAGCACAGCCTTAAAGTGAGATTTCTTTCAGATCCTGACAAAAAGCTCGCAAAAGCCCTTGGTGCCTTAAAGGAAAACGGCGGAATAAAGAGATCGACTTTCATAGTCGATGAAAACGGCCGTATAGTCAAGGCATGGAAGGGAGTAAAGGTAAAGGGCCATGCAAAGGCGGTTTTGGAAGAAGTGAAAAAGCTCATGACTTCTTGAGATCTTTAAAGCAAAGGTCTTTGTAAAGCCGGGGGTCTCTGTTTTTGAAGTAGGCGTGCGAGTCCCCAGCTTCTTCGTATCTGTAGTGATAAAGCACGTCAAGATCGAGCTCGCGAATTATCATTCCCTGCTCTTCTTCAAGCTCTGCCATGACCTGCCCGCTCGGGTGAACTATCCTTGTGTGGCCTATGAAGTCCATAAAGCCCTTGCCTGTAGTGGAAGAAGCAACCAGGTAGCAGCCGTTTTCAATGGCCCTTGCCTTCGTAGCCGTGTCGTAGATCTTCCATCTTTCCTTCCCGAAGGCGAAAGAGACCAGAAGAACCTGGGCTCCCCTTAGCGTAAGGCATCTCGATATCTCGGGAAAGCCTATCTCGTAGCATGTTAGAACACCGAAGGTGACTTCTTTGAACTTGAATGTTAGAAAATCGTCTCCGGGCTCGAATACATCTTTTTCGGCCCGGAAGAGATGGGTTTTGTCGTAAAAGAGCACTTCTCTCTTTTTTTTGAAGATGGCAGTCGAGTTTCTAAGGTTCCCCCCAACGATTCGGGGCGTTCCGAAGATTATCGCCATATCGCACATCCGAGAAAGCCTTAAAACTTGCTCACTCACCTGTTTGAAGTACTCCCACGCCTTCTTCAGAACGGCTTCATCAAGGGTATAGCCGCTAAGGGAAAGCTCTGGGAAAAGGACAAGATCTGCCCCGCTTTTGCATGCCTTCTCCGACATTTCCATTATGAAGCTAAAGTTGCTTTCGAAATCCCCTACTTTGGGCTGCATTTGGACTGCCGCTACTTTCAAAGCTTTCACCCCTGAATCACGGACTCGACTATCCTTGCAAGGCTTTGCTGCTTGTGCCAGTATCCATCGACTATCCCTTTCGCAGACAGTCTTCCGAGCACCTTGTAGTGCTTTTTCGTTAGCCTTCCCGCTCCGAATCTTGCAAGCGATGTTCCGGGAAGGGGCATGAATGTATGAGCGTGGATCTTCGCGCCGTACTTTTCGACGATTCTTTCGATGAAGGCGAATGTCTCTTCTATGTCTTCTTCTGTCTCGAAAGGAAAGCCGAATATGAAGTCGACATGCGGCGTAAAGCCCTCAAGGCTCGTTATCTCTATAGCCCTTTCAACTGTCTCAACATCGTGGCCTCTGTTTATGATCTTCAGCACCCTGTTTGATCCCGATTGAGCCCCTATTATTATCGAGCGATTCTTCACATACTTTTTTATGAGGCGCAGCACTTGGTGGTTTATGGACTCGGGACGCACATCGGACGGGAATGTACCGAAAAAGATCTCTTCTATTTCCACCTTTTTCAGGCCGAAGAGAAGCTCTTCTATCTTATCAAGGTTTGGGTTCACCCCGTTTTTGGACATGTAACCAAAGGAATTGGAAGCTATGAAGCGCGCTACTTTTCTGCCCTTTTTCACTCCGAGCGATGCGTAATGAAGGATCGACTCAACGGATCTGTAACGCATCCTTCCCCCGCCTATTATCGGAGTGAAGCAATAGCCGCACCTGAAAGGACAGCCCCTTGTTATCTCCATTGGCATGAACATCTCTCTTTTCACATCGAAGGGTGGGTAGTGATCCAGATCGACCCTGTTTTTGATCCCGTCGAAAACCCTTGACCTTGGCCTTTCACCCATTATGTACCTTATGATGTTTTCTTCCCCGTCACCGACGAAGACATAATCCGCCCCGAGCTTTAGCAACCCTTGTGGGTCTGCCGTCGGATGTGGCCCTCCCACGATAATCGTGTAGCCATGCTCTTTAAGGGTTTTGATTTCCTTGGAAGCCCACGGAAGATCAAAGCTCATTAGAGAGAATGCCACGACCCAGTCCTTGGAAAGAGAAAGAACTTCCTCGAGTGAGGAAGCCAGTTTTATCTCAACATTCAAATTCCTGCTCGTTATGGCCGCGACAAGGGCGACTATGGAATAGTAATTGTTTTTGCTCTTCCTGAAGACTATCTTCATTCCGGAACTATCCTCACTTTTACCTTTCCCTTTACTCCACCGGGAAGTTTTATCTCGATATCGTATTCTCCAACTTCCTTTATGGGCTTTTTCACCTTCACCCACCTTTTGTCTATCTCTTCTCCCGATGCCTGCGATAGTCTTTCTGCTATGTTGCCGCTCGTTAAAGACCCAAAGAGCTTCCCCTTTTCCCCCGCCTTTACCTTTATCTCCCAGACTTTTTTCTTAAGTCTTCCCAGAAGCTCTTCGCTTTTTTTCCTGATCCTTTCTACCTTTTCTTCCTTTTGCTTTAGCTCATCCTTCAGGTGTTTCAGGTTTCCTTCCGTTGCTTCAACGGCGAGCTTTCTCGGTATCAGGTAATTTCTCGCATACCCGTCCGATACTTCCTTAACTTCCCCTTTCTTTCCAACTCCTTTGACATCCGCGATTAGGATTACCTTCACCGCCATCACCTCTCACAGCTTTTTGCTCTTTGATTATACAAGACAATCCGTGCCAAGTTTTTGTCAACTCGTCCATTTGGGAATAGTATACTCTCATCCCCGCACGCTTCGTATTGACAACCAAGTTTTTGTAGGTAAAATATCTCCGACTTTCGAGGGGAGGGAAGAGCGTGCGATTCAAGTATAGATTGAAGATCTTTGTGGATGAACCAACTGCAAGGCGAGCTTCCATTATTCCCGAGGTTGTAAAGAAGTTGAGAAGTACAGGAACAAGGCTTGAGTATTCTTCTGGTGTGATGATTCTGGAGTCGAAAGAGAATCACGACATCGATGAAGATTTAGTTAAGGCTGTTGTAAAGGCGATAGGCAGGATAGTGGAAGCCGTTGCGGAGATAGAGCTTGAAGGTAGAGTTAAGGAGGTTTTCAGAGGAAAGCTTGACCCCAACAAGCCCCTCGGTATAGTCTCTGATACCCAGGAGGAAAAGCCCAAGGAAGAGGAGGAAGAGGAAGAAGAAGCAGAAGACGAAGAAGAATATTACGAAGAAGACCTTTTCTTGGATGAGGAGGAACTCGAGGAGGAAGTGTATTACAACGAAGATGAGGAGGAGTACTGAAGCTCCTCCTCTTTCAAAATCTCGTTTCTATCTTGAATTTGAACCTGTCCATTAAAACCTGGATTCCCCACTGAATCAGTGCCAAGCCTGCTATTGCGAGGATGAAAGCCCAGAATCCCATGTTTATAACCTTCAAAAGTATGAGAGCTATGAGTATACCGCCTCCAAGTGATGTCAGGCCTTTGGGGAAACCCATTCTTGCCATATTCAGAGCTCCAGATATTCCGAATCCCAGAGCGATCATCCAGAGGATGAATGTCCAGAATCCCATGGGTATCAGACCTAAGGCCCCAAGGAATATTAGAATACCGAGAATTATAAGGGCGATCCCGAATACCTTCATCTTATCACCTCACTTGCCGCTTTTCTGAGTCTGTTCATCACAGAAAAAAGCACTCCTTTTTCTTCAAAGCCTTCAACTATTATAACCTCTCCCTCTATTTTATCCGCTTCTCTTAAAGATTTGAACAAGTTTCTTGCTATTGAGAATGGATTTGAAATGCTTCCAATTATGATCGTTTTGCTGTATTCAAGTTTTTCTGCCAATTCCTTTGAGCATATCAATATGGCTTTGGGTGTCTCGTATAGCACTTCTTTCAGTTTTTCTTTAGATTCAACTAAGATGAGCTTTTTTTCAGGAGCGTAATGCCGGTATTTCATCCCAGGGGAAGGGGGTCTATCGAGAGCCTTTAATCCTTTTGCGGCTTCATGAACCGTCACTTTGCCAATCTCTTTCAGCTGTTCTATGTATAAAGGCCCGGGTCTCAGGAGAACGGGTGGATCCTTTGTAAAATCTATTATCGTGGATTCTAAACCGAAGAGAGTTTCTCCCCCATCTATTATTACATCTGCTCTTCCGTTCATATCTTCGAAGACGTGCTCAAATGTTGTGGGACTGGGCTTGCCCGAAAGATTTGCACTGGGTGCTGCTATGGGAACTTCTGAGAGCGAGATCAAAAGCTTGGCGATTGGATGGGAAGGCATTCTGACCGCAATGGTGGAAAGACCCGCTGTAACGACACCTGGAATTTCTTCTTTCTTTTCGAGAACTGCTGTGAAAGGTCCTGGCCAGAGTCGTTCCATGAATTTAAAAGCACTTTTGGGGATTTTGTGAGCAACTTTTTCGAGCATATCGAATGAATCTATATGCACTATGAGTGGGTTGTCGGAAGGACGTCCCTTGGCCTGAAATATCTTCTTACAAGCCAATTCGTTGAAGGCATCTGCTCCGAGGCCGTACACTGTTTCTGTGGGAAAAGCCACGATTTTTCCCTGCTTGATCGCATCTACCGCTCTTTCGAGCTCTTTCGTTGAGGGATTTTCGGGATCAACCTTCAAGATGAGTGTTTTTGCCATGTTCACAGCCTCATGATTTCCGTTTCCGGTATGGACGAGAATATTCTATTGTCGCTCGTGAAAACAATTACCTGTCTTTGTGAAGAGATGTCTTTTAGGAGTTGCAGCACTTCTTTGAGTCTGTTCTCATCGTACCTTACGAGCGCATTGTCGATAACGAGTGGGTATTCCTCATCGGGAGAGAGGGTTTCATAGAGAGCCAGCTTGTATGCCAATTCTATCTGGTCTCTCGTTGCCCGACTCAAAGAGTTCACATTACCGGATTTTCCTGGGGCTAAAGATATCTCAATTCCAAGGTCGTCTCTTACCATGAGCCTGAATGTCGTATTCTTTATCAATTTATCGATGAATTTCTGGAATTTCTCTTCGAATATCATCTTGTATTTCTCAACGAATTCAGACTTTATTTCCTGGAAAACCTTCATTACTTCGGGGAATACTCTCACCGCTTCAACGTACATTTCATGCTTTAGTCTGAGCATTTCCATTTCTTCCAACTTTGAGAAGAGCTCTTCCGGTTTCACCTTTCTTTCCTGGAGCTCTCTCTCCATCTCTTCCAGGCGGCTCTTCGTGCTCTGAAGCTCGGACTGCGTGTTTTCTATTTTAGCAACGAGAATCTCCTCATGTGGCAAATTGGATGGCTCTACCTCCTGAGGTATCTCCATATCCTGATACTGTTTGTAGTTCTCCCATTTTTCCTTTAGCTCTTTCAGTCTCTCTTCTAACTTTTCTCTTTTCTTAACGAGCTCTTCATATTCTAATTTCTTCTTTACTATCTCTTCGCAGTCTTCATAACTTTCGCATTCCAATTTTCTCAGGAGTTTTTCATATTCATCCAGTATTTCCTCTCTTGCTCTTCTCAGTTCTGAGAGCCTGGCTTCCAGGCTTTCCATGGTCATATTCAAAACACCCAATTTTTCTCTCAAGCTTGTGTATTCATCCACTTTTTCTTTGAGTACGTTTACGAGGTCCCTGTAATTTCCATGGACCTCCTCGTAAAACTCTGAAAGCCCTTTTATGAGTTCCTGTTCGATCAATTTCACTTCTTCGGATTCCGTTATTCTCTTACTCTCGTCCTTCCACCTCTTGTAAAGCCTGAACTCGTTGAGGAGCTCTTCCGAACTCTCGAAACCCATACTCTCCACCAAACGTGAGAGATCGGAGCGAAGTCCCTCTAATTTTTTCTCGAGGACCCTTTGATTTAGTTCGAGCCTGACTTTTTCAGATTCGAGGGTATTCCTGCTTTTTCTGTACTCTGTGGTGGATATGAAGAGGGCAAGTGATATTCCCGCGGAGACGGATGCTATTATCGTGAGGAGGAAGAGGAGCTTGGTGATGAATCCAACTGCTATAAGACCGCCCGCAAGAGCTATGAAGACAAGGGCCAAATATTTTCTCAACGAGAACCTAAGCTGTGAAAACTTTATCTCATTGTCTATCTTCGTTACGTCACCTTTGACTTTTTCGAGGTCTTCTTCTACTTGTTTTATGTTGAGCAGCATCTCCCTTATTCTTTCTATTCTCTCCTCTATCTTGGGTGCGGATTCAAAGACTCTCCATTTTTCATCAAAACCCTTTGGCTTTAGCTTGTCCTCGTACATTCTCAATGACAGTTCGAGATTTTTCACCTTTAAGCCAATGCGTTCAGCATCTTCTTCCGTTTCTATACTTAGGTCTTTTTCCAATTCCGAGATTCTGTTCTTCAGTTTCAAAGCCTCTCCCCGACGTTCTTCCAAATCCTTCTCGTACCTTCTGATC
>JALWSA010000051.1 GCA_026993805.1 Thermotogaceae bacterium
ATATTTAGCTAAAGACCAGGCTTGATTGAAAAAGAGCGATTACAAATATAGCTCACGTATTGCAATAGTGCTGAACAAATATTAGACGTCATATGTGCTGTGTCATGTGACTTCAGAAGAAACAAGAAAAAGGCTGGAAGAATCGAGAAGCATAGTCGACGAAATTGTAAAAAGCGGAAAAGCTGTCTATGGAATAAACACAGGATTTGGGGCACTGGCATCAAAGAGAATCTCAAAAGAAAAACTCCAGACCCTTCAAAAAAATCTTCTTCTCTCGCATGCTGCCGGATATGGAGAACCATTGAGTGAAGAGATAGTAAGGGGAATGATGTTTCTGAGAGCCGTTTCCCTTTCAAAGGGATTTTCCGGGGTAAGACCGGTCGTCGTTGAAAAGATAGTAGAGCTTCTCAACAAAAGGGTCTATCCCTTCGTTCCATCGAAAGGCTCTGTCGGAGCAAGCGGGGACCTGTCTCCACTCGCCCACGCAATGCTTCCTCTAATTGGCGAAGGATATGTAATCAAAGACGGGAAAAGAATGAAAGCTGCCGAAGCCCTGAGAGAGCTGAACATAGAGCCGATAGATCTCAAAGAAAAAGAAGGACTGGCACTTGTAAATGGAACGCAAGCAATGGCTTCTGTCTTGAGTTTTGTGATAAGAGACTCTTTCAGATTGATGGAACTCGCGGTCATATCCGCTTCGATATCTCTGATGGCGCTAAACGGCCTGCGAAGCGCTTTTGACCCGAGAATACACGAATTGCGTCCCCATAAAGGACAGAAATGGGCGGCAGAGCAGATATGGGATTTGACAGAAGGGTACCACTCCCCTAATTCTTCAAAGGTTCAGGATGCATACACACTCAGAACGATTCCTCAGGTTTACGGCGCCGTTATGGACACGCTTGAATATGCAAAGAGTGTTTTGGAAACCGAGATAAACTCCGTTACGGACAACCCACTCGTTCTGAAAGAGGGAGATGTCTTCTCTGGCGGGAACTTCCATGGAGAGCCTTTGGCACTTATCGCGGATTTCCTCTCGATAGCTTTAACGGACCTTGGAAATATGATCGAAAGAAGAATCGACAGAATCCTAAATCCGATGACGAATGAAGGACTCCCAGCCTTCCTCGCGGGGGGAGAAGAGGGACTCAACTCGGGTTTCATGCTGTTTCAGTACTCTGCTGCGGCTCTTTGCAATGAAAACAAGGTTCTATCACATCCTTCATCTTCCGATACGATACCAACTTCAGCGTATCAAGAAGATCATGTAAGCATGGGAATGAACGGCGCTTTAAAACTCAAAAAGATATTCGAAAACCTGATCTCCATACTCTCGATAGAGCTGCTCGTAAGCTCAATTGCTCTCTCTTTAAGGAAAGTAAACTCAAGTACCAGGGCAGGAGAATTTGCCCGGGAATTTTCGGGTATCTTCAGAGATAGAAATGGTGATGACTTTTTCTGGGAGGATTTCATGAAAGCGCGAGAGAGAGTAGAAGAAATCGTTAGGGGTGAGGAGATATTGTTGAAGAGTTGATATTCAGGTTTCAGGAATTCGAAGGTCCATTGGATCTGTTGCTCCACCTCGTTAAAAAGAAAAAAGTCGATGTCAGGGATATACCGATATCCCAACTTGCCGATGAGTTTATAAACTACATGAATCAGATGAAAGCACTGGATATAGACCTAAACTCAGATTTCATGGTAACAGCTTCTTACCTAATGGAATTAAAATCGCGGGCTTTGCTTCCGAAGATAACAGAAGAAGAAAAGAAAGCTTTCGAAGAAGAGAAAGAAAGACTTTACGAGATGATCGAAGCTTATGCCAAGGTAAAAGAACTCGTGAGAGAATTGGAAAGAAAAGATGTAAAACCGATCTTCCCAATAAGGGTTTCAAGAATATACGGGAAGATCGATACCAAGATGATGAAGGCAATAAAAGCCGCCATAGAAAACGCGAAGATAAAGGAGAAAGTTTACAAGATAAGAGCAGAAGGGTTAAGCGTTGAAGAAATGATGGAAAGGATACTGAAATTGGAATTTCCAGTCGGCATTGGGGATATTCTCTCCGGAGCAAAAAGTAGATATGAACTCGTTGTAATTCTGCTGGCGGTTTTGGAACTGATAAAGATTGGAAAGCTCCACTACAAGGGTGGGTTGGTGTACCTCAGATGAAAACAAGCGTTCTGGGCATAATAGAAGCCATAATCTTCGCCAGTAAAGGAGTGACTCTGAAGAAATTGAAAAGAATCCTGAAAATTCCAGAAGATGAAATTCTGGGAGCTTTAAAAGAACTTGAAAAGCGTTATTCTTCAAAGGAGCACGGCATAGAGTTAAGAGAAGTTGATGGAAGATACAGATTTTACACCAAAAAGGATTTTGGAGAATTCGTGGAAAAAGCTATTGGAAAGAGTTTTTCCAAGCTCACCCAAGCACAGTTGGAAGTGGTTATTATAATTATAATGAACGGTCCCCTGACAAGAGCAGAAATAGAGCGAAGAAGAGGAAAAGACAGTTCAGGCATAATAAGATCCTTGATCCAGGCGGGAGTCTTGAGAAAGAAGAGGCGAGGCAGGCAGATCCTTTATGACTTCACAAGAGCTTTCAAGGAATCCGCAATGTATGAAGAAATATTAGGAATGATAGGGAGTGATGGAAATGTCTGAAAAGGATATGAGAAAAGAAGTCATACTATGGCTAACAGGTATATTCCTGGCATTTGCACTGTTTTTGTTCTTGATAACAATAGCCGTTTCTTTAAAATTCAGCAACAGCGCAAAAGAGAATGAGTATAAAGTCATAGGAAAGTGCTTCAATTACATAATACAATCCGAAATAACAAACTTGGAGAAACTCACCGAACACATGGGATATGATGTATCCACCTATTTGAAAAAGGAAGGATTCCAAACTTCCGTAAAATCTCTCCAAGAAAATCTATCATCGATCGACGAGGGAGTCCGCCTCGTAGCGGTATTCGATAAGAATTTGAATCTCGTTTATTCATCCACTGGTAACGTCCCCGAAGCGGTTAAAAACGTTATTACAAGTTTTTCGCTCTCCAATTGGAAAGGATCGGGATTGATGATAATGAACCAAGATGTCCTTGCATACGCCCTTTCTCCAATCCGAGTTAAAGAAGAGTCTCAGCCTTACGGCGCAGTACTCATCCTGAAAGATCTGTCCCCGATACTCAGAAAAGCAGAGAGTGAATTGGGAGGAAAGTTCGAGCTACTGGCAGCTCCCCAAATACCAGAAGAGGTCCTCAATGATTTAAGCAGCAAGAGGGAGTTTATCTGGAAGAAAAAAAGTGGCGGGTTGATATCAGTTTACTACTGGATTTACGAAGATTCCAGCGGAGATAAGTATTACGTGCACTGGACTGAAAAATCAGACACCAAGAAGATTGCTTTAGGAATGCTTGTGGCCGTGTTTGGTCTATCTATACC
>JALWSA010000052.1:0-4219 GCA_026993805.1 Thermotogaceae bacterium
CCTTTTAAGTTCACCAAGTCTTCAACATCTGTTGAAGACTTGGTGAACTTAAAAGGAGAAGGCGCTGTTCCTTTTTCTGGTGGAACGGACCTTTTCGTCAAGATGAGGCTCGGTAAGTTGAGCCCTAAAATCCTGGTTGATACGAAAAAAGTCGATCTTCCCAAGTGGGAAGATGTGGATGAGTATGTAACGTTTTACATGAATACGACCTATTCTGACGTTTTAGAAGCTGATTTTGAAGGATTGCCGATTTTGAAAAGGGTGCTTTCGCAAGTTGGCTCACCCCAGATAAGAAACAGAGGGACACTCGTTGGGAACATCGTGAACGCCTCACCTGCAGGAGACTTTCTCTTGCTCTCTTATCTTCACGACGCGCAGGTTCTCATCGCTCCTGAGATGAAATGGGTGGATGTAGCAAGCTTTGTGGAAGGACCGGGAAAGGTGAAGCTACAAGAAGATGAGATCGTTTTGGCCGTTAGGTTGAGAAAGGTCAAAGGGCATGTTGGATACTACGAAAAGGTTGGAAAGAGAAACTCACTGGTGATAGCCGTCGCGAGTATAGGGATTTTGCTGGAGATTGAAGGTGACGAGATCCTTTCCATGAGAATGGCCTTTGGTTCGCTCGGACCAACGGTTCTGAGGTGGAAGGACTTGGAAGAGAGCGTGGTCGGGCAGAAGGTATCTCGATCTTTCGTCTTTGAGCTGGCAAACGAGGTTGAAAAGAGAGTGTCGCCCATAAGCGATGTTAGAGCTTCAGCTCAATACAGGAAGAAGCTCTCAGGGAATCTCGTTATAAAGGCTTTCCACGAGCTTGGACTTTTATCTTTCTCTTGAGAAAACTGTGTATTTCCGGAACTGCTTTTGTCGGGACTGTGGTCCTTTCTTCTAACTGATACCATCCGATCAGATTTAGGCGTTCCGCTTCTTCGAGGACGGGTTCGTATTCTTCGTCGGTCACTGCCCTACCGAGGACAGGGTCGTTTTTAGCACCGAAAACGGGCATGTACTGGCGGAGAATCGAGACGGGGATTTGTGGGGAAAGCTCCTTTGCGATAAATCTAAGAGCTTCTATGGCCTGGTTTGCAAAACCCGGAAGAACCAGAATCCTGATTATCATGCCTTTTTTGCCATCGAACGGCCCAACTTGCCGATACATGATTTTCAGGGCTTTTTGAGTCACGCTCCAGTAATCAGGTACTTTGGAATACTTCCTGCCTGTTTCATCGTCTGTATAGCGTATATCGGTTAGATATACATCAACGACACCATCGAGCTTTTCAAGAGCTTCTTCGCTATCGTATCCCGAGGTGTTCCAGACTATTGGAATTTCAAGCCCAGCCTTTACGGCTATTTCCAAAGCTTTTAAAACATGCGGCAGATATTGGGAAGCCGTCACTAAGTTTATGTTCTCTGCACCGGCTTTCTGAAGGAGAAGCATTATATTCGCGAGTTCTTCTTCGGTAATCTTTACACCCACTCCAAGCTGAGAAAATCCCATGTTCTGACAATATATGCACTTCATGGGACATCCCGTGAAGAAAATCGTCCCAGATCCTCCTTTGCCGACCAAGGGCGGTTCTTCCCCGAAATGAAGCAAGGCATTAGAGATTTTTATCCCCGCATCCGCACCGCATAGACCTTTCATCTGTAGCCTGTTTATTCTGCACTTTCTCGGACATATATCACAAGAAGAAAGCCGCCTGTAAAGCGGCTCGTATCTATTTCTAAGCTTTCCAGATTTTGCAAGGTCTCGAAGCTCATTCGACGTACTCCTTCACCTCCACGTATTCGATCTTTCCGCCGAGATTGGCGAATTTTTCAACGATATTTTCATATCCTCTGAAGATATGCTCAACATGGTGTATCTCGCTTCTGCCCTTTGCCATGAATGCGGCAATGACGAGCGCAGCCGTGGCTCGCAGGTCTGTCCCCGTTACGGGTGCTCCTGAAAGACTTTCAACGCCTTCTATTATCGCGGTTGCATCGGTGATCTCTATATTTGCTCCCATTCTCTTTAATTCATCTACATGGAGAAATCTCGATTGAAAGACGTGTTCTTTTATGGAAGAGGTTCCCTTTGCTATCGTTAGCATGGCCATTATTTGCGGTTGGAGATCCGTTGGGAAACCCGGGTATGGAGTGACGTTTATGTTCAAAGGCATCGGACGGTCCTTCATGCTGATTTTGACTTTATCCTCTCCTTTTTCTATTTCTGCTCCGGCGCTTTCGAGAGCTTCCCAGAGGGAATTGAGATGATCTGGGATGAGGCCCTCAATCGTTCCTTCACCCATTGTAGCAGCTATGGCTATCGCGAATGTGCCTGCTTCTATCCTATCGGGGATGATATCGTGTTTCACCTCTGAGTCTTTTACCCCTCCCTGAATGCAGATTTTGCTCGTTCCAGCGCCTTCGACTTTCACGCCGAGTTTCCTTAGAAAATCCTGCAAATCCACCACCTCGGGCTCCATAGCAGCGTTCTCTATCACAACTTCCGTTCCTTCCAAAGCGGCGGCTGTTGTCATGAGATGTTCCGTAGCTCCAACGCTTGGCTTAGGCAGGGTTATTACCACACTTTTTGGTTTTTTCAATCTCGCTTCGACGAAACCGTGTTCTATACGTATCTCAAAACCCATTTTCTTGAGTCCTTCTATGTGAAAATTAACCGGTCTTACGCCTATGGAACATCCCCCAGGAAGTGCCACTTTCGCCCTACCGAATTTAACGGCCAATGGTCCAAGAACGTTGAAAGAAGCCCTCATTTTTCGTACGAGATGATAGGGAACATCCGTGTTTGGATTATTCGTTGGGTTTATTTCCATGATTCCATTTTTGAAATGAACATCCATGTTTATCGAAGATAATATCTCTTTCATCGTCCTTACGTCTAAAAGATCGGGAACGTTTTGCAACACCACTCTTTTATTCGAAATTATGGAAGCGGCTATTATGGGAAGGGACGCGTTCTTAGCCCCAGAGACCCTTACGCTTCCAGAGAGTGTCACGGGCCCCTCTATCAGGAAAAACCCCAACTCATCGCACCTCCTCTAATACGTCGTTCACCAGCTCTTCTAAATTTTCGCCATCTTCGGGGTATACTCTCATCGCGAGTTTCATTTTTATATCTTCTCCCATCTGGACCTCTATCATGTCTTTTATTCTTTTCAGCACTTTTTCCGCGTTTTCCTTGTTGATGTCCGTGAGAAGGATCATGAAGGTATCCTCAGAGTATCTGCCTATACTGTCAAGGGGAACTCTCACAGAATCTCTAAGTATCTTTCCCAAAAGAACGAGCTGGCTTTCTCTTTCAAGCGGCATCATTTCACCCAAATTCGTGATCCTCGCTGCGATGATTCCATAGTTCAAGTTCTCTTCGAAAGCTTTCTGGTGATAATAAGTTATGAGTTTCATGATGTGTTCTTTGGTGTACACTCTGGTGAGTGGATCGATGATTCTCTTTGTTCCTATATCCTTAACGAAGTCATCGAAAATTTCAAACTGTCTTCTCACAAGCTCGTTGTACTCTTGAACGAGTTTTTCCATCTCTTTTTCCCTCTGTCGACATTTTTCGAGCTGCTCTTCCAATTCTCTAATCCTTCTTTCGAGTTCGGGATTTCCATCCACAGCATTCACCCCCAATCCCGTGATATAGTATACACGAAAGAAGGGGTGATGAGTTGAAAGTCTTCGTCAGAAAAGACATTTTTGTGATAGTTATAATACTTCTCGTGGCGGTTTCTTTTTTCTTGTTCGAAAACTCCAAGGCAAAAGCGGGAAGAGTGGTAGTTTATGTGGACGGTAAAAGGGTCATGATCATAGATAGACCGGGTGAGTATCCGGTTTATAGAAATGGCAAGAGGGTTACGACGGTTGTTTTCAACGGCAAAGAGGTAAGAGTAAAAGATTCAACGTGTCCTTTGAAGATATGCGAGAAGATGGGATGGGTCGGTCCAGGGGGGGAAATAATCTGCGTTCCAAACAGAGTGGTGGTGAAGTTCGAGGGCTCGAAGATAGACACATTAACATGGTAGCTTTTATGGGAATAATGATTTCTCTTTCTTCTGCCATATATGTTGTAGAGAGCTTCATACCTTTTCCTCTTCCGATTGGAAGGTGGGGATTCTCAAATTCTGTGGTTTTGTTCTTGGCCACTACGAGCCTTAAAGCTCCTTTGACGGTGGCTTTTGGAAAGTCCATCATAGGTTCGCTCTTCACGGGCAGG
>JALWSA010000052.1:4229-13074 GCA_026993805.1 Thermotogaceae bacterium
CGGGCAGGTTCATGGGGCCAGGTTTTATCATGGGACTTGCTGGAAGCGTTTCTGCTGCTTTGATCGAGAGGTTGCTGTTCAAGCTGGGGTTTGGTTATCTGGGAACGAGCATAGCCGGTGCTGCCTTGAACAACATAGTCCAGATGGGTGTCGGAGCGCTTTTGATAAAGAGCACCTATATCTTCTCTCTTTTGCCTCTCTTCTTGCTCATTGGTACCATTTCCGCTGTGGGGAATGTCTACCTCGCCAAATCCTATGAAAAATTCTGGAGGGGTGTGAAATGAGAATAATCCTTGCTTCTTCTTCTCCCAGAAGGAAAAGGCTGTTCGAAATATTGGGTATGAACTATGAAGTCATACCACCTCGTGTGAAAGAAGATTACGATGAGTACGAGAGTTTTGGTGAATTAGTGGAGAGCCTGGCTTTGAAGAAGGCAAGGGAAGTTTTCGAGAGAACTTTCGAAGATAGGATTGTCATAGGCGCTGACACCATAGTGGTTTACAAGGGAGAAATTTTGGGAAAGCCTTCCACGATAGAGGAGGCAAAGAATTTTCTCAGAAAACTCTCTGGAGACTGGCATGAAGTTTACACAGGAGTTGCAGTGGTTTGGAATGAGGGGGAACATACTTTTCACGAGAAAACCAAGGTATGGTTCAGGAATCTTCCGGAAGAGCTGATCACCAGGTACGCAGAAAGCGGTATACCTCTTGATAAGGCAGGGGCCTATGGGATTCAGGATTTGGGGGCTGTATTCGTTGAAAGAATCGAGGGGGATTTCTACACGGTGATGGGGCTTCCCGTTGGAAAAGTGTGGGAATTCTTCATGAAGATGGGATGGTGGAGATGAAACCCAGGGAGAGGCTTTTGAAGAGCGGCCCCGATGCCTTGTCTGTAGAAGAGCTCATAGCCATCCTTCTCAGGACCGGTGGGGATGGTAAGAACGTGATGGATTTGGCCCGGATGATCACAAATGTTTATCCGCGGCTTTCGGAGCTCTCTGCTGCTACAGTCCAGGAGCTTATGAGGATAAAGGGGGTCGGACTCGCGAAGGCCACGTCTTTGAAAGCTGCTTTGGAACTTGGTAAGAGGCTCCATTTAGAGATGGTGATGAGTCCGAAGAAACTTTATAAACCCGATGCGGTGGCGGAAATGTGTCAGGATCTTTTGTTTTCCCCGACGGAGGTTTTAAGGGTGATCGGAGTCGATAACGACCTCAGATACATAGCCCACAGAGATTTCCAGAATTCTCTTAAAAGTATCGTCGAGGTTGGCATGAAAGACCTCATGTCTTTTCTTCTGAGAATAGGTGCTGATGCGTTCTTTCTCGTTCATAACCATAGATCCGTTCCAAATCCCAGCAGGGCAGATGTGATTTTCACGAAGAGAGTTTCCAAAGCAAGTGATATACTCGGTATAAGGCTGGTAGATCATGTGATAGTCCATCCGAAGGGCTTCACAAGCTTTAGGAACGAGGGGTTGATTTGATGGACCTCAACGATGAGAAACTCCTGAAGATCTTAAAACTCAAAGAAGAGTTTGAGAAGGAATTGAAAAAGATGGGGAAGTTGAAGGAGGTTCCGAAAAAACCCAAGCGCTCTTCCCCAAAGCTCAATATAGACATAACACCACCTGCTGCTGTCGATGCCGTCAATGTGAAAACGATTTTGGACGTGTCCATGCAGGATTATTCTGCCGAAGATACGGCCGTGGTTGCGGCTCTCAAGCGAACCCTGGGAAAAGTAGGAAATATGAAGAGGAGAGCCATCATAGAAGGTATCATGAACTTGCTCTTGGAAAAATACGATGAGGCGGAGGAGAGCTTTTCGAAATTCAGCGATGATGAGTACAGGTACATGATGGGAGTCTTGAAGCTGTACAGGGGAGATCACGACGCCCTGGAGTTTGCCGTCAAGTTTTTAAGGGAGCGACATACGAATTATCTTCCGTATCTTCTTCTGAGTGAAATATTCTTGAGTTTTGGAAGGTACAAAGACGCGGCGAGGTTCTTCGAGGCAGCTTATAAACTATCGAAAAATCCATATCTGGGTCTTGTCTATGGCATTTATTCGAAGGATCCCAATGCGAAGTCACTATTTCCCGTCTGCGTAAATAAGGGTGGTTTCAAAATACTCCTTGCTATTCTCTCGATATATTTTGAAAGAGATCTGGACAAGGCCGATAAAATCGCAAGGACGATTTATAAGAAAGAAAATGCCTGTTGCAAGATGATAGGTGCGTACTGGAGTGGGTACGAGGTTAAGAAAGAGCTTGAAAGATTTTCTTTCTGTCCGAGAATGAAGCTCTTTAAATGGGCAAGGGATTTTGAAGACGGTTTGTTAGAAGTAGATCCGCGAAAAGCGGCACTCTGCGAGGATCCGTTTTTAACGCTATTTTTCGGATTTTATTCTCTTGCACGAGGCGAGGATAGCAAAGCGGACGATTACTTCAGAGAATTTTCCGAAAAAGTGGAAATCGTTGGCGTCGAATTCTTCAAGGCTACTTACCCCGTGAAGAATTTGGGAATAAAGCAGTTCTACCGTCCCATAGCATCCGATCCGATAGCGAAGTTGAACGAACTCAGCGTATCGAAATTGAGGAGCAAAATGCTCGAGGTAAAAAGAGCAATGGCTTTAAAAGAGCAAGAAATAGACGTTTGGGTGGACTTTAAAGACCCCGAAATACTCCGCCTCTTCTTTGGACAGAGACATTGTAAACATCTGTACAAGATGTGATTTAAAGCTAAGATGCGAATACTCTGTAGTCTAAATCTGGGAATATTGCGTCTACCCATTCGTAGTAAGATAACCTGTCCTCTGCTATCTGACCGCTTTTGTACATGCTGTAAAGATCGAGGAATCTCCTTGCATGTTCTCTAATCCTGTTTATAGCGTATTCCACACTCGTTCCCGTCGTTATTATGAAAGCCCAATCGCTCGATTGCATTAGGAGCAGTTCTCTTGCCATTTGCCTGGCAACTCTAACCATGACGGGATTGTTTTCGTCCACATTCATCGCAACTTCTCTCATCTTCTCTTCCATTTCATGTTGGTGCGGATATATCCAGTCCGTTTTTCCGTTGAGCCAGACCTCGTTGTATCCGTTGGCTCCCCAGCTCGATGCGGCGGGAGTTACTATTTGTACAGTGTCGAGCCTGTCTATTATTTCTCCAGCAGTGGCAACTCTCAAGTCACTCCCTGCTGCCCTTCTGAAAAACTCTTCAAGGAAGAGCACTCCCTCGTACCACCAGTGTCCGAACAGTTCAGCATCGAATGGAGCCACGATTATAGGTTCCACACCACCAAACAGGGCTTTCAAGTTTTCGGTTTGTGCTTCCTTCTTTCTCAAGAAATCTTCGGCGTGTTCCCTAACGGCTTCCATAGCCATATCTATGTCGTAGAGATCTTTGTCCGAGAGCGGCACGGATTTGGAAGTTATCCTGTGATACTTTATTCCCGTGTTCACTCTCACACCGCTCTTGTCTATGTAAGGTTTTATGTACTCGTATTCCCTGTCAAAGCCTATATCTCTGTAGAACTCCCTGTATCTCCCATCTCCAGGATATCCCACATCGGCGCTCCAAACGAGCTCACTCGATTCCGGATCCCTTGCGAATGCAAACACTTCACTCGGGGTGATGATTGGTCTGTAGACACCGTAATGAGGACGCTCATCAGCGTACCAGAAGGCGTGCGAATCAACGAAGAAGTATTCTAAGCCGTATTCGGCAAGGATATTGTCAAGGCCTGGATAGTATGCACATTCTGCGAGCCATATTCCGCGTGGATCCCTTCCCATATGTCTTCTGTAGGTGTCCACTCCGATCTTCACCTGAGCTCTGACGGCATACGGATGGATTTCCATCAAGGGTAGATACCCATGGGTTGCGTTGCATGTCAGGATCTCTATCTTTTCCTTTTCCATGTACTCTCTGAATCCGTTGAGGATATTTCCACCGTACGAATCGAAAACCTGAAGGGTTTCTCTGAAATCGTTCAGATAGTAATTCGCCATCTTATGTTTTCTGGGGTCTTCACCTGCGGTCCTCTCGATTTCCTTCTGTGCAAGTTCTATTAGTTTCTCCATATGTCGCCTGAATTTCGCCATCAGGTCTTCGGACGTGAGCATTTCCATTAGAGGAGGGGTTATCGACATCGTGAGTTTGAAATTAACCCCATCTCCTTCGAGCCTTTTGAACATTTTCAAAAGGGGAATGTACGTTTCGAACATCGCTTCAAAGAGCCATCTCTCCTCTAAGAATTCCTCATGTTCTGGATGTCTGACGTATGGAAGGTGTGCGTGCAATACAAGTAAAATGTAGCCTGAGGGCATCAATACTCACCCTTTCCCATACCACTTCTCAATTTTTCCCAGATGAAAGCGCCACCACCCGACGGAGAAGGACCGCTTGTGACGTTTACAGCCGAAGACCCTGCCATTCTTTCGACGGGTTTGACCAACGACTGTCCGGATACCACTACTCTCTTCTTTCTCGTTCTCAAGTCCATCCATCTCTCTCTCGTGGATGGGGAGGGGTAGTTTCTTGGGACTCTGCATACATTTGATCTCATCAGAGGAACGAATTTTCCTTCAGGCGTTTTGTATCCCAGTTCTAATAAGTAGTCCGCTCCGGATGTCGGGACGTTGAAATAGTAGTTTTTGGTGAACCTTACGTCTACTCCTACTTCAAAAGTTCTGTGGGCGTTGTTTCCGTCGAACACTATGAAGGTTACATCATGGAGTCTCAGAACCACTTGTGAACCAATCGGGAGGGATTCTATGAGTCGAAGCGTTTGTGGAGAGAAGTCCCAGTAAGCGTGTATCCAGTTTGGGTTGACGGGAAGCAGAACCAACTTGTCTTTTCCATAGCTCTCAGGGAGTTCCGGTTTTTCCACTTGCTTTTCCTCTATCTTACTTTCAGATGTGCTCGTAGGCCTTTCCATCGATTCTTCCATTCTTCTTTCCAATTCTTCTCTTATGGCCTTTATGATATCCCTTTTCTTCATTCGCTTCTTTATTCTAACACCAAGCTCCTTGGCTCGTTTTCTCAGGTCCTGAATCTTTGGGTTTTTTTCGAGCCATTCCAAGACCTCTTCATACACCATCATGTTATGCACCCTCCCCAAATCCTTCCTCCTCGAATCTCGAAAGGATTATAACATGTTATAACGAGTTGTAAACGGTTATTTCAGAGAGAAATTTATTTCGATATGCAAATAATTTGGAATATTTACGATATAGGGTATGTAAATCGCTGTAAATCATATGGCAGCTATTTCCAGCACTTTCTTTATATCTTCCAATTCCAATCTTTTCAAAGTCCCGAAAGGAGCTTCAAAGGCGGCGTTCTCAGCTATTTTGTCTATGTCCTTTTCAGGGATTCCAGCATCTTTTAGGGAGACAGGAGCTCCTATATTTTTCAGCCAGCTCTTGAAAGCTTCTATTCCCTTTTCTGGATCCTCTTCACCGAATATCTCCTTTGCGAATCTTCTGAATTTGTCTATGTCTTCTTCCATGACATATCTCATCCAAGCCGGCGTCACGATGGCCAGACCGGCTCCGTGCGGGATGTCGTATATGGCGCTGAGGGCATGTTCTATATAGTGACTCGACCAATCCCCTCCAAAAGAGCCAGTCGATGTGAGACCGTTCAAGGCGAGAGTAGCGCTCCACGCGAGGTTTGCTCTTGCTTCGTAATTCGTTGGCTCGTTTACCAGGATTTCAGCGGATTCCATGATAGTCTTTATGATCGATTCCATTACCCTATCCATGAGCCACCTGTCTTTGCTTCCATCGAAGTAGTACTCAAGAACGTGGACTATAGCGTCTACTGCACCGTAAACCGTTTGCTCTTTTGGGAGCGTGAACTGCACTGTGGGATCGATTATCGATACCTTGGGGTAAGTGGCTTTCGATCCAAAGGAAAGCTTGAGACCGGTTTTTTCATCGGTCACAACGGCTCCCCCGTTCATCTCAGATCCAGTTGCGGATATTGTGAGCACGGTGAATATAGGGAGAGCTTTATCCACCTTGTATTTGCCCAAGAAGGCGTCCCATATATCTCCACTGTAGTAATATCCAGCTGCTATGGCTTTTGCGCTGTCTATTACGCTACCTCCACCCGCTGCCAATATTGCCTGAACTTTTTCCCTTCGAGCCACCTTTATGGCTTCATGTACTTTTGAAAGGACGGGATTGGGTTTTACACCTGAGACCTCTACCCAGCTTATTCCATTTCTCTCAAGGGAAGATGTTATTGAATCGTATACCCCGTTTCTCTTTATAGAGCCTCTTCCATAGAGGAGTAGGACTTTCTCCACTCCGTACTTCTTTATCTCATCTCCGATCTGGCCAACTGTGCCTTTGCCGAAGATTATCTTTGTGGGATTGTGAAATACGAAGTTGCGCATAGAATCACCTCCAAGGAGACTTCGGAAGGAACACACTGGCTATGATACATCATCGATTTTTCCCTTTCAATCGGAAGTGTTAACCCTCTTGAAAGATTTGAATATGTGTGGTAAGAATATAAAAAATTTTGAAAAAAGGCGTATAAGAGAGAAAGAAAAATATTGGGCTTTATAATCAGTAATTATTGTTTTTTATTGGCTTTAACGGAAAGGGGGCGGATATCATGAGGTTTCCAAGGACCTTCTTCATCGACGGTTCCGTGGAGTATGTGGCTCCTTCCCAGGTTCTTCGCTCCCATAATTTCCGGATCCTTCTGAAAGAGCAGATGATAGAGTGCCTGAAAAACGATGGATGCAAGAAGTTCATGGTTGGCGTTCTTGGAAAGATAGAAGATGGGGAGCCAGTGGAAGAACAGATCGATGACATGATCAGGTTTTTCGCCACTCTTCTTACGGGGGTTGTTGAGAAAAACTTCGACGAGGATGCCGCGCTTGAATTCGTTGAAAAGCTCTACAACCTCTGGAGGTCCAAGCACAGGTTTCTCCTTCTCCACCAGCCTTACGAACCTCGAACCTTGAGAAGGATGTACCTTGAGTACAAACTTGCAAGAAGCGCAGATATGTTCTCATCTCTTGTAAGGTCCATGTACAGAGAGCTCATATACCACATAAGCGAGAGGAGCGGAAGGGTCCTCCGCCAGCTTCCAAGTGGTGTTCAGGCGGCTTTTCTTGCAGATTACCTGCCCTTCTCTGAAAAGATTGGCTACAACATTCCTTTCGTATGGAGCGCGGTCCTGTACCCGCCGGTGATCTTTCATACCTGGTCGAATAAGAGAAAAGGAGTCTTCCCCGTTAGGGAAAGGAAGGTTTTGGGAGTCTTGAAACTCGGTGAGACCGAGTGGCTTGGAATTCCGATAAAGGTTGGCAAGGTGAAGATGCTCGTTTACACGCAGAAGCAACACATAGCGATGCTCACGGGCCTTTTGAATCTCTTCAAGATGGCGGAGTTTGAGGAAATGAACGGTGGGGTCGATGGAGTAGTTTTCTTCGGTGTACCCATGGATTTCGTCGATGAAGGAGAGGAGAGGGGAGTCGTTTATCAGGATCCGGATACGGGAATGTACATCGGGATAGTCCCCTCTTCGGAAGAGACGGATTACTTCGGCTACATGAAGAAGATGATCCTGACTGTGCACAATCTGCTCCAGATAGACAGGGGAAATCTTCCTCTCCACGGAGCTGTCGCCAGGATAGTTTTGAAGGGCGGAGTCGAGAAAATAGTGGCTCTCGTTGGGGATAGCGGGGCTGGAAAGTCGGAGACCCTCGAAGCGCTCAGGCGCCTTAACAGTGATCTCGTGGAAGAAGTCGAGATGATAGTGGATGATATGGCCACGATGATCATTGAGAACGGCGAAGTTAAGGTCATTGGGACCGAGATAGGTGCCTTCGTAAGGCTTGACGACCTTCCAAGGCATTACGCCTATGCCACGATGGACAGGAGTATATTCATGAATCCCGGTGTTGTGAATTCGAGGGTGATAGTTCCATTTGGAAATTACGATAGGATCATTGTGCCATGGAAAGTCGATTATCTGCTCTATGCCAATAACTACACTCCTATAAGCGGTGTGAAAGACGCCGTGAAACGCTTTGAGAGCGTGGAAGATGCCCTGAGAGTCTTCTCAGAGGGAAAGAGAATGGCAAAGTCCACGACTCATGAGAAAGGAATAACGACATCTTACTTTGCAAACCCGTTTGGTGCCGTTCAGAAGAAGGATGTGCACGAAAAGATAGCAGAGGAGTTCTTCAAGCAGCTTTTTAAGAATGAAATATTCGTGGGGGAGCTGCGGACTCAGCTGGGGGTTCCTGGTATGGAGGAGGAAGGTCCGCGTATGGCTGCAAGGGCCCTCGTCTCCTTGCTTAGTTTTAAGTCTGCTGTATCTGTTTGAGCTCTGCGCCCTGCTGGGCGCTTTTTTCTGGCTTTTTCAAAATGTTGATTGTTTTCAGCTTTATACAAACGCCGCATAGGCTACACCTTTCCCATCTGCAGTCCTGCGTCGTCTTTCCTTCCATCGCTCTTTCATACTCCTTCATCAAAAACTCCTTGTCTATACCTGCCCAGATGTGATCCCACGGGAAATCTTCATCTGTCGAAAAAGGCCCAAGGTAATAATTCGGATCTATCCCGGTTTGCTCGAAGGCCTTCATCCACTTTTCAAAATCGAACATCTCGCTCCACTCGTCGAATATCTCGCCTTGCTCATTCACCTTTACGATTACATTGAATATATCTCTTCCGCCTCTCGAAAGAACTCCCTCGATGAAACTCATCTTCGGGTTGTGAAAGTCTATCTTGGCGAACCTTCGAGCCCTTTTCAGTATTCTCATCTTCTCGTAAGCTTCTTCGACCGAGATCTGCCTGCAAAATTGAAAAGGAG
>JALWSA010000053.1 GCA_026993805.1 Thermotogaceae bacterium
ATATTAGGTATCATCTTTTTAACCTCACTGTGCATAAACTTTGCCAGATCTTCATAAGACACCTCTGCCTCTTCTGTCAAAATCACAAGGAGTTTTTTCAGATAATCCAAAAATCTTCCGAAAAAGCTGGTGCGTTTACTCCTCCTTTTTGGATAAATCCTTAAAAGCTCCGCTCTCATCCCTTTGAATATCACTGGTTCTCCTATGACTTTTACAATGATGTGATTTCCATCCGGTTTCCTGAGCTTCTCCACGAATTCGGGTTCACGCTTTCCCTCTATTATGGCCTCTACTCTTTCTCTTGCCACAGTCTTGTACTCTGGTGAGAGATAATCGAAAGGATCGGTACCGACAATCTCCGAAATCTCCACACCAATTAACTTTGCCAAAGCCTGATTCACATAGAGAACCCTTTTCAAATTAACAACAGCTATGGAAGTTTCTGATTTGTCGAACTCCCTTATATCCTCCTCGTTCAAAACCCTTATAACACCTTGCAAGATAAACACATCCCTTCAGAGCTGGACTTCCCAGAGGCGGGTTAGCTCCTCCCAATGTTTTTCTCTGTATTCCAACAGGAGTTCATCGTAGTATTTGACGAGATCCTGTTGCTTCTTCCAATAAGAGGGATCTCTCTGGCTATCTAACTCTTCTACGGTCTTTCCTTGTTGCTCAACCCATGTGTAGTACTTCAAATTGTGCCATCTTTCTCTCTGCCATCTCGTCCCCTCGAATATCCAGCTCGGTTCTTGATTTAGAAAGATCCTCTCAAAGCGGCTCTTAGCTTCCGCATAATCCAGTTTTCCATATTGTTTTTCCATCTTCTCAATCACAGACCAATACCTATCGATGTTATCAGTAGCCACCGTTATTATGTTGTCCCCTTCCTTGAGTCCGTAAAACTTCGCCATCTTTATCGCGCCTATAACGTTGGCCACTCCCGAGATGCCAAACTTATCCGATAGAAATTCCACCACATCTCTTGATACCACTTCAGATAACATTTCCTTCCCCTTCTCATCGACCATAACGTGGAGCATCTTTTTCGCGTCTATGTCGCTCACAAGCACCACCGCATCCATATTGTAAACGTTGTGTATCCAAGTCACATGCTTGTCACCTATACCTTGTATATCGTGTGCACCGTAGCCGTTAAGGGCAAGAGTCGGGCACTGGAGAGGTTCGACCGCGACCACCTTCGTCTCCGGGAATTCTTGCTTTATTCTGTCCCCGCACGCTATCGTACCGGCAGAACCAACCCCAATCACTACGGCGCTTATTCTACCGTTTCCTATGTTGTACTTTCTCACAAGCTCTATCGCAGTGTTTCCCGTGACGTAGTAATGGAACCTGTAGTTTCCAAACTCCGAGAACTGATTGAGTATCTTTATCCTTTCAGGATCCTCTCTCTGGAGCTCCTTGCTCTTTTCGTATATCTCCCTTACATTCGCTTCCCCACCAGGCGTTTTGACATACCTTGCACCGTATTCCGTTATAGTGTCAAATCTTTCCTGACTCATTTCCTCGGGCAAAATCACTATCGAATCGTAGTTCATCCTGGAACTTACCCATGCTCCTCCTATTCCGTAGTTCCCTGTAGAGGGCCATATGAGCGTATGTCTCGTGGGGTCTACTTCACCGCTCACAGTCTTTTCCATGAGGATCGAATAGGTGGCACCGACCTTATGACTCCCCGATGGAAAGTCCTTCGCGTAAAGGACTATTATGTTTGCATCTACACCCGTGAGCTCCTTAGGCATGATGAAATAATATGGCTCGCCTTTCTCGTTATACCAGGTTATGTTGAACAGGTTCACAGGATGTAGTGGATCCTTTTTCTTCATTTGAAAAGCTTTCTCCCTTATCTTTGGGTTTATCTTCCAGGGATGGAGCATCTCTTCATAAGTTGGTCCTACAATGGGCACTCTCTTCACTTTTAGATACCTCCTCGGCTGGATGTTTAAAACCTATTATACCTCTACATAGTGTTATAATAAAAGTGGGTGAGGGATTATGAGGATAGATCCCAATTCTTTCAACCCTATTCTTGGGTATAAACTGGATCCCGGAGAACCGGGCCTTCCGTACTCCGCGCCCGCGAGCTTAAGCGTGATAAGAGTACTGTCTCAAGAGCTATCCAACTACATGGCATTCAAGAAGGAAGCGATCCAAAAAGGCGGATACATAATAATGGGAGGCATATATTTAGACCTTCAAAAGAGAGGAGCATTTTTAGCCGCGGTCGCAGGGAAGACCCGCGTCTTCATATACACACCCGGTGAGAAGAACACGCAGTCTGCGAATCCAACGTCGGATCAGCAGAACAAACCCTCCAGACTGGAGATAGAAAGGAGGATAGAAGAGCTCAGACAGAGGATAGAAGAGACCGAGGATCCAATGGAGAGAGAAAGACTCAAAAGAGAATTGGAGCTTCTTGAAATGGCTCTGAATACCCTGAACACGGCTCTCCGCCTCCCTGAATTTCTTGTGGGCAGCCTTTTGGACATTCTCGTCTGATATGAACACTATGGAAAAAGGAGAGGTCAAAATTAACAGGAAAGAGGCGTTCATTGAAGCTCTCAAAAGGGGAGAGGAATGGGCGTATGAGAAGCTCTATGATGAATACGCCCCAAGGATAGGTAGTATAGCTAAGAGTTACTTAGGATACGACGATGTAGACGATGTCGTCCAAGAAGTTATGATGAGAATCTACAAAGGAATAAGGAAGTTCAGAGGGGATTCCAAGCTATCTACATGGATACACAGAATAGCGGTGAACGTTTGCAAAGATATTCTGTCTAAAAAGAAGAAGAGGAAAGAAATATTGACGAGTTTTTCCGAAGACGAAGAAGAAACAGATTATTCGTTTTTGGCTTACAGTGATGACAACGCTTTGGCAGAAACCATAGAAGAGATAAATCATGAAAGAATTATGGAAGCTTTGAAAAAACTTTCGCCTGAGAATAGGCTTTTAATAAAATTGAGAGATGTAGACGGACTGAGCTACGATGAAATATCTAAAATCATGAGAAAACCCATTGGGACTGTAAAGAGCAGGCTGCACTATGCCAGAAAGAAACTCAGAGAGCTCATAGAAGGAGGCACGAAAGATGTGGGACGAAAGGCTTAATGATTATTTAGATGGTGACAGGGACATAAGCTCCGCTCCCAGGGAGCTCCAAAAGCTTTTTTCTAATTACATGAAGATCATAGAAGCTTTCAATCTGAGACTCTCTTATAGACCTTCTCTTAGATCCAAGGAACGCTTTCTAAGAAGAGTAAAGAGGGAAAAGCTCAAAAAGAAGATTTTCTCGTACGCCCTGGTCGGTGCAATAGCGGCTGTGATTTTCGCCGTTATCGGTATCAACCTCAACTGGGCCTTTCTCCCAACCCCAACATCTAAACACATGGAAAACATCCAACCTATATCTCAGGAGCTGAACATGGAAAAACTCAAGATAATGGGTGAGAAAAGGGTGATCCTGAATCCTGCCAACTTCGAGAGAACAGCGAATAACTTGAAAATCCTTGAGATAGCTGTGGATGGTTTCTGAGGTGAGTTGAGATGAAGAGAATCCTCTCTCTCCTTGTTCTCATGCTTACTCTCAGTGTATTCTCTATCGATCTAACTGAAGCCATCGAAAAATTAGACGCCCTATCCTACAAGGTAGAGAGGGTCTTCATTGAAAAACTCAAAGATGAAAGCGTTAAACTCAGATTCGAAACCGTGTATAAATGGGGAGAAAACAAAGTAGTGTTCGTGATGTCACCTGAGAAAATCATTTGGATTAGAAAAGATGGCCAGTACTGGCTGGGAAAAGACGTGCTTCTTTACTCCCCCGTGGATCTCAAAGATTTGGAAGACATAGCGATAGAAGAGCTTGAAAGTAGCGATGCTAAGATAAAGAGCTCTGGGGAAGGCTATACGATAACCTTCAAAACGGATAAGGGTACTTTTAAAATCACCCTCGACCGAGACTTCAGACCAGTCAAGATCGAAAGGGAGATAATGGGTATAAAAATGGAGCTGGATTACAAAGAGTATTACGACGATGTTCCAAGTATTAAACAAGTCTTGAAAGGACTTAAGCTATCGGATGAGCTCGCATTTCCCCAAGAAATAGGTGACATACTCTCTATGCTCTCCTGGTTCTCCATAAGTTTCGAAGATGGAACAATAGTGGTTAAAGGTATATTCGACGGAAAGCTCGTAAGTATTAGCATATCTCCAAAGCCACATGAAAGATTTCTGAAATACGGTCAGATATACATAAACTCATCGGATGAGCAAATCCTTGAAGAACTGGGGTTGAAATGAAAAAAGCGATCCTTGTAGATGGATACATAGATGAACCAGCTGCCCTCGGTGTCCCTCCCTACATATCCCCTTACATAAGGTATATCTACGGTGCCCTCAAAAGGGAAGGTTTCGATGTTACCTACAAGACGATAGATCAAATAAGAGAAGAAAACCTTTGGAGTCTTGAGAGCGACATTCTCGTGATATACGGCGGAACCACCGTTCCAGGACATTACCTTTCAGGAACCCCCATTCTGCTCTCAGAGATCAAAAAACTCGTAACAAATTCCAAGGCTTCCGTCAAAATAGTATCAGGTCCCGTTGCGAGGTCTTACACGATAAGGGGCGGAACCGTCTCGACCGTTCCAAAGATAGAAGGAGCTATAACCGTCGATGGTGACCTTTGGGCCTTCCTTCCGCAGTTTTTCAAGGGTGAAACCACACCGGATATCAAAGACACTTACGAGCTTGTCGATGAGCTCGCACAGTTTGGGGCTTATCTGATAAAAGATCATCCCGGATTTCCCAATGTAATATGCGAGATAGAAGTCTCAAGGGGATGTGAGAGGGCCATATTCTGTTCTTTTTGCACAGAACCCATAATGCACGGGCGGCTTCGCTCAAGAAACATAAAAGGAATCTTAAGGGAAATAGAAGCTCTCTGCAAAGCAGGATGCAAGGCATACAGGTTGGGAAGGAGCGCAAACATACTCGCATACATGGCAGAGAAAAACGGCTTTAAGATCGATGTGCAAGCTATAAAAGATCTTTACATGGGAATAAGGCAGGTCTGCCCAGATCTTGAAGTGCTCCATACAGACAACGCCAACCCGGCCTTCATCGTGGATAACCTTCCAGAATCTATAAAGGCTATAGAGACGGTTGCCAAGTACAATACGCCCGGTGACATTCTCTCTTTCGGTGCCGAGTCCTTCGATCCAAAGGTAATAAAGATGAACAACATAGGCTCGCCCCCGGAGAAGGTCAAAAAAGCCATCAAGATCGTGAACGAAATCGGAGGCTACAGGGAAGACGGCATCCCAAAGCTTCTTCCGGGAATAAACCTTCTTTACGGCCTTATAGGCGAGAGCGAAAAGACATACCAAATCAACTACGAGTTTCTAAAAAACGTTTTAGAAGAGGGGCTGCTTCTGAGAAGGATAAACATAAGGCAGGTCATGGTGCATCCCGGAACGCCACTTTTCAGGTATTATCAAACACGCAGATTCAGGATAAAGAAAAAGCTTTTCCAGTACTGGAAAGAAAAGATAAGAAAAGAGATCGATCTTCCCATGATGAAAAGGGTGTTTCCAAAGGGAACGATAATAAAGGGAGCTATTCCCGAATCAAAGAAAGGAAAACTTATCTACGCGCGCCCTCTCGAAACCTATCCTGTTCTGATTGGAACATACTCGAAAATAGAAGGAAAGAGCGACATGATAGTAGTGGATCACGGAAGCAGATCTCTCACGGGAGTGAAATTCCCCTTTGACATAAACAAAGCGAGTTTTGAAGAGCTAAGCTCAATAGAAGGGATCGGAAATGCCCGCGCAAGGGAGATTATCTTGAAGCGGCCGTTCAAAAGCCTTCAAGACATGGAAAGGCGGCTTGACGCCGCCACATTTCAAGCTCTCAAGCCCTTGGTAGAAAAATCTCAGGAGCTCTGAACCTTTTCGTCTTCCTTGATCGGGGGAGAAACTTTAAAGACAGCATCGAATCTGCAGACATCCATACAGCTTCCACATTTGATACAAAGATCCTGGTGAATGTAATGTAGTTTGTTCAGCTCTCCTTCAATCGCCCCTGTCGGGCAAACAATCTTACACGCCGTGCATCCCGTGCACGCCTTCGGATCTATGACATAGCTTATAAGGTCCCTACACTTCTTCGCAGGGCATCTCTTTTCCTTGACATGTATTTCGTATTCTTCCCTGAAGTATCTAAGGGTGGTAAGAACTGGATTCGGAGCGGTCTGGCCAAGCCCGCAAAGAGATGTTTCCTTAACCACAACGGCAAGCTCTTCGAGAGCGTCGATGTCTTCCATGGTCCCTTCTCCTTTTGAAATCCTGTCGAGTATCTCGTACATCGCTCTCGTTCCTTCTCTGCAAGGCGTGCACTTTCCACATGATTCGTGGACTGTGAATTCGAGGAAGAACTTCGCCACATCGACCATACAATCGTCTTCGTCAAGTACTATTATTCCGCCAGATCCCATGATAGTTCCAAGTGCCGTGAGAGATTCGTAATCTATGGGCGTGTCTATCTTGTCGGCCGGGATGACCCCGCCGCTCGGGCCCCCTGTCTGCACAGCCTTCAATTTCTTCCCGCCGGGTATCCCTCCGCCTATATCGTAGATGAGCTCTCTGAGCGTGATGCCAAGCGGCACTTCAACGAGCCCGGTGTTGTTTATCTTACCGGCGAGAGCAAAGACCTTCGTTCCCGGGCTCTTCTCCGTTCCGTACTTTCTGAACTCCCGCCAGCCGTTGTTTATTATCCAGGCTATGTTCGCCAATGTCTCGACATTGTTTATCACCGTCGGATATCCCCAAAGCCCTTTCTCAACGGGGTAGGGGGGCCTTACCCTTGGCTGGCCCCTTTCACCCATTATCGAGGCCATGAGAGCGGTCTCTTCCCCGCAAACAAAAGCCCCGGCTCCTATCCTTATCTGTATATCGAACGAAAAATCAGTTCCCAAAATGTTTTTGCCAAGAAAACCTCTTCTCCTTGCCTGATCTATGGCAACCGTGAGTCTTTCGATCGCAAGCGGATACTCAGCTCTGACATATATATAGCCTTGCTGCGCACCTATTGCGTAGGCGGCTATCGCCATCCCTTCCAGAACAGAGTGCGGATCCCCTTCAAGGACCGCCCTGTCCATGAAAGCTCCCGGGTCTCCTTCGTCCGCGTTGCAAACGACGAACTTTCTGTCGCTTTTCTGCTTTGCGGCAAACTCCCATTTAAGGCCCGTCGGGAATCCGGCTCCGCCTCTTCCCCTGAGACCGGAATTCTTTATCTCTTCTATAACATCCTGTGGTTTCATCTCTTTTAGCACTTTTTCAAGCGCTTTGTATCCACCGCGGTCTATGTAATCGTCTATGCTCTTTGGATCTATCTTTCCCAAATTCCTCGTTACTATCTTTACTTGCCGCGAGAAGAAAGGATGCTCCTTGAAAGCTTCCTTGACCTTCTGCCCTTCGGGAAGGGCCATGAGGTACTTTTCCACTACTTTCCCGCCCACAAGGTGAGAGTCAACTATCTCCTTCACCGCTCTTTCGTTCAGTTTTGCATAGACGACACCATCTACTACCATGAAAGGTCCTCTGCTGCACATTCCCATACAGCCTGTTTCCACGATCTTGTACTGCCCATCAAGCCCTTTTTCTTTGAGCTCCTTCAAAAGTGCATCCCTTACGCTGAAAGCCCCAGAAGCTATACAAGCGCCTCCTGCACAGACTCTTATCTCCTTCATGAAGGTTCACCTTCTTTCACCATCTGCTCTGCAAGTCTTTTGTACTTCTTCACGAGCCTTGGCACCTTATCTGGGCTCATCCTTCCGTAAAAGTCGCTATCCCCTATGAGAACGACGGGAGCCATGGAACACGCTCCAACACACCTAACCGCATGCACGGAAAACATTCCATCGGGCGTAACCTGCCCCTCTTCCTTGAGTCCCAGTTCTTCCAAGAACCGTTCCATGACCCTGTCTCCACCTTTTACATAACACGCCGTACCCAAACAGACCTTTATCTGGATCCTTCCAACGGGTTTTGTGGAGAAGAAGTTGTAGAAGGTTACGACTCCCATGACTTTGGACTTCGGGATTCTGAGCTTCTGGGCTATGAACTCCATGACATCTTTGGGAAGCCATAAGAAGAGCTGCTGGGCTCTGTGAAGGACATTTATTAGCATGGAAGGATCGTAGTTTATCTCCTTCATGTAAGCTTCGAGAGCTTCGAAGCGCTTGTCCCTATCCATAAAAATTGCACCCCCTCTTTTCACGAGAGAGTATACCAAAAATGCGAGGGGGCGAGAAAGGAAAACTACCTTTTTTCAAGTATCTCAAATAGAGTAGTAACAACGCTTTGGAACCTTTACCTTACCTTCCTTTTTCAGCTCAGACAGGGCTTTAGAAACAGCCTTCTTATCTACTCCAAGTTTCTCTGCTATGTCCCCACTTCTGAGAGGTTTTTGCTCTTTTTTCAAAATCTCCAAGACCCTTTCTTTTATGTCCATGAAACCACCCCTCCTTCCCAAAATATGGTATCCAAAGAGAAGGAGGGATAAAAACTGCTTATGTTACATCAGCTCTCCTTCTTGAATATCTCGGATATCACACCAAGTGATGAGAGTATAGAGCTCGATTCGTATGGCAGGAAGAGCTTGGTGGCCTGACCGTTTGCGATCTTTGCAAGTGCGTCGAGATACCTGAGAGCTATTATCTCCTTGTTCGGCTGGCCCTCATGTATGGCTTTGAAGACATTGAGTATGGCTTGGGCCTGACCTTCTGCTTCCGCGATGAGCTTGTACCTGTTTGCATCAGCGACTTTCTTTATCGCTTCGGCTTCACCTTCTGCCCTGAGTATCGCGGCGTTTCTTTCACCTTCTGCTTTGAGGATCTGGGCTTGCTTTATACCTTCTGCCTCCAGTATCGCCGCTCTCTTGGTTCTTTCCGCCTTCATCTGTTTGCTCATGGCTTCCATTATGTCCTTTGGCGGATCTATCTTCTTTATCTCCACCCTCGTTATCCTAACTCCCCACTTGTCCGTGGCTTCATCCAGAACTTCCCTGAGCTTCATGTTTATTTTCTCCCTTGAAGTAAGAGTCTGGTCGAGTTCGAGCTCTCCTATGACATTCCTCAGGTTGGTCTGAGCGAGCTTAACGGTCGCCATGTCGAAATTACTCACATTGTATATGACCTTGTACGCATCCGTGACCTCGTAGTATATGACGGCATCCACGGTGACAACGACATTATCCTTAGTAATTACCTCTTGCGGCGGCACATCTATGACCCTTTCCCTCATATCGACCTTTATCATCCTGTCGAAGAACGGGAGGATCATGTGAAGACCCGAACCGACTTCCTTCTTGAATCTTCCGAGTCTTTCTATAAGCCCTCTCTCGTATGGCCTCACGATCCTTATTGAAGCTGCTGCCAGAATTATCAGGAAGAAAATGATGATAGCCATACCGATTATCATAGCAGTCCACCTCCCTCTAAAAACCCCTTAAGGACCCAGTAATTGGATCGTAAATGTACCTGAGTTTTCCGTCTTCAATCAAACCCATCTTGACCATTAGCCAGCCGTTTTCAAAAAGTCCCTGCGGCCTTCCCTTGATAATTCTCGCACATTCTCTGAATATTTTGAAGTAATCTTCATCGAGCTCTCCATGAACAATCGGGATGAGCTCGCAGGAATGGCAACCCGACAGCTCCCTCGCTTTATCCACAACATCCTCGTTCCAGTAAAGGTGATAAACCTTGCCTTTGTATTGAAAAACCCTTCTTTCCTGATCGAAGGATATATCCGAGCCTTTTTTAAACTTAAACCTCAGATGCTCAGCTCCAAGAGCCCTTTTAACCGAATCCCTGAAAGTCTCATCCCCGCTCACCGAAACCATATAGAGACGTCTCGACGAAAAGGTGTAGAAAAACACGAGAGCGAGAACAGCTATGAGAGTCCAGAAAAGAAACGAATGCCTCCCGCTCATAGAGCTTCTTCACTCCCAACTCTCGAGGTATTTCTTCTGCTCATCCGTCAGATCATCGATTTCGTATCCAAGCGACATAAGGCTGAGCCGTGCGACTTGCTCGTCTATGTCCCGAGGCACGGGATATACCTTGTTTTCAAGCTTTGAAGAATTGCTGACAAGATAGAGTATCGAAAGAGCCTGAAGTGCAAAGGAAAGATCCATTATCTCAACTGGGTGGCCATCTCCCGCTGCAAGGTTCACGAGCCTTCCCTCACCTATGACGAAAACCGTCCTGCCGTTTGGAAGCTCGTAAGCCATCACATTTGCCCTTGCTTCGTACTTTTTCACTGCGATTTCCTCTAAAGCCTCCATATCTATCTCCACATTGAAATGCCCTGCGTTGGCAAGTACTGTCCCGTCTTTCATCTCCAAGAAATGTTCCTTCCTTATGATCCCCTTGTTTCCCGTAACCGTCACAAAGAAATCTCCTATTTTTGCGGCATCTTCCATCTTCATCACTTCGAACCCATCCATGACCGCTTCAATCGCCTTTATAGGATCAACCTCCGTGACTATCACCTTGGCTCCCAGCCCTGCGGCTCTTTTCGCCACGCCCTTCCCGCACCAGCCGTATCCGGCAACGACAACATACTTTCCCGCAACGAGCAAGTTTGTGTTTCTCATTATCGCATCCCAAGTGGACTGACCCGTACCGTACCTGTTGTCAAAAAGGCTCTTCATGAAAGCATCGTTAACGGCTATCGCTGGAACCTGAAGCTTTCCTTCTCTTTCAAGCGCTCTGAGCCTTCTCACGCCAGTCGTTGTTTCCTCGGTGACTCCTTTAAGATTTTCAAGCACATCCCTTCTCTCGGTGTGCGCCGTCACCGTGAGATCCGCACCGTCATCTAAAATGTAATCGGGATGGGCATCTAAAACGGAATGTATTCCCTTCCAGTACTCCTTTTCATCGTGCGTTCTCTTGGCAAAAACATTCACTTTCCAATCCTTCAATGCCTGAGCAACATCGTCCTGCGTGGAAAGGGGATTGCTCCCCGTTATGTAAACATCTGCTCCGAGCTTTTTGAAAGTTACCGCAAGATAAGCGGTTTTTGCCTCAAGATGAATAGACATCCCTATCTTGAGTCCCGAAAGTGGCTTCTCTTTCTCATGCCTCCTCTGAATTAGATTCAACATCCTCATATACCTTGAAACCCACTCTATCTTCTTCCTGCCACTGTTCAAGACGGTCCACCTCCTTTGTAGATCACGCACCTATTTTTACCCGACCTCTTCGCCTCGTAAAGTGCCTTATCCGCCATCTCTATTATCTCCGTAACGGTCATGCCTTCTCTCGCCTGCGCCACACCTGCACTCATCGTAAGCTTTCCAACGCCCAAAGACTGCCAATCGAAGTTTCGAACTCCTTCTAAAATTCTCTCAACGGCTGCCTTAGCTTCATCCTCGCCACTCCCTGGAAAAATGATCAAAAACTCTTCCCCGCCATACCTTCCCGCCACATCCGTCTCCCTTATCGTCGAAGAAATTATCTCTCCTATTTTCTCCAAAACCTCGTCACCTTTAACATGCCCATAGGTATCGTTCACCTTTTTGAAATCGTCTATATCCAGCATCGCAACGGAAAAGATAACCCCCTGCCTTGAGAGGAGCTTCGTGTACTCTTCAAGTTTTGAAAGAACGACCTTTTTCACCAGAAGACCTGTGAGTGCATCTACATCCGCAGCTATTTTGTAATCCCAGAAGAGATTCATCGTTCTGAAAAGTACACTCAGCGACCCATGAGTATCTTTTAAAAGTGACACCAATTTTCTCTTTTCCGCCTTATCAAGCCCTTCAAATGCAAGAACACCTAACTCCTCCTCCCTCTTTTCTATAACCCTGTGGTAGCTCAAAACGGGCTCCTCACCTTCTTTTGAAAATCTCACATTTCCCCCAAGCCTCCAGTCGGATGGGGTTACAGGCTTCCTCAAAACCCCCAAAAGCTTTTCTTTCAAGATCAAGTGATTTATAGGCTCAAACCGGGCTGAAAAAGCGTATATTCTTCCCATTGAAGGCGTCACCAACATGACGTACATACTCTCTATCTTTACGAACTTGAGGAGCATGTTCCATATTCTTCTCATCACATAGCTCTCGTCATCGACTCTTTCAACCAACTCCAAAAAATCTCTGTTTATCTTTTCCTTTCTGAGCTCTTCGTCTATAACATTGAGGAGCATCTCAACTGTTTCTTTTTCGGAAAGAACCTCAAGGTTTTTCTCCGAGGAAAACTCCACAATTAGAAAATTCTCCATCTTTTTCTGGGCACTCTCGGGGCCATCGATCTTCTTTATGAAAAGGTCGGCGCCGTACTCCTGTGCCCAATATTCGTTTATCAAATCATCTGAAAAAGAAACGAGAACTATTCCGGCGTTTTTGAAGGCAGGGTTACTCCTCAAAAATCTCACAACATAGGTTCCATTTACCTTGGGAAGGATGTAATCCACAACAACAAGATCTGGCTTGTATTTTATGGCTTTCGTTATGCCTTCAACGCCATCAGAAGCGTGGTAAACCTTGAATCCTCTTTCTTGGAGCATATCGGAGAAGATCCTTCTCCAATAAGAGTCATCATCGACAACGAGCGCAGTTTTCAACCCCTCACCTCCCAACATTTCCGGGAAAATTTTACCATTCTTATCCGCTTGAAATATCATCATTTGTTATGGTAATATTGAATTTCAAAAATTAGATCGATAGGTGAACTTATTTGTAACATATGTGACGGAAAGTGTATCGGAATGACGTTGTAAAATATATATGAAAATTCTTGAAAACGGTTTCATATAAATTGCAAAAAACCCATTATGGAGCTGTGACATTGGATAAATGATAAATC
>JALWSA010000054.1 GCA_026993805.1 Thermotogaceae bacterium
GTCTTCCTTTGCCGGTTATGTTTTTAAGTACTTTTCTTAGTTTTTCTTGAAGCAATTCAAACATCATCTTCCCTCCCGAGCGCTTATTTTACCAGATGGTTAATAAAAATGGCTTTATTAAGTAAACGGAAATATTTATGAAACAAAGTGGTAAATTATTTCGAATTGTGAAAACGTGAAGTTGACACTCTGAGAGCAAGGTAGTAGAATTTTACCGACCGGTAAGTAAAAGGATAGGAGGTGTTTGAAGGTGGCTGTTGGAGGGCTCAAAGGTATTGTTTACAGACAAGCAGGTAAGCTTTTGGCGTCTTTTCTGAGAAAAGCCGATGAGGAAAAATTCGGAAAGCTCTTGGCGACTCTCAGCGCGCTTTCGAAGGAGCCTGCAAAGAGTGGGTTGAAGAAGCTTGCGGATATGGCTGAGGAGAAGCATCCAATGATATCTTCCTGGGTAAGGCTTTTCAACAGATCTGCTCCCAAGGTCGTTGAGAAGGTCATCAACAACCTGATAATCAACGAGTTTGCCCTTGGTGAACCGATACGCCAGAAGAAGATGCACGAGTACAAAGTAGTTCTTCCCAAACTCGTTGTCATAAGTCCAACATATGCTTGTAATCTTAACTGTGTGGGTTGTTATGCAGGACTTTATGGAAGGAAGTACGAGCTAACGAAAGACGAGGTTGCCAGCATTATCAAGCAGGCTAATGACTTGGGAATTTACTTCTTCATCATCACCGGAGGAGAGCCGTTCTTCTGGCCGCATCTCTTCGAAATTCTCGAGGAATTCAACGACAGCTACTTCCTCATCTACACCAACGGTACCTTGATAAACGAGGATAAGGCGAAGAGACTTGCTGAACTTGGGAACGCGACCCCGGCCATTTCGGTCGAGGGATTTGAGCTTGATACTGACTGGAGAAGGGGAAGAGGAGTCTTCAAGGCTGTTTTGAGAGCTTGGGAATATCTCAGAAAGCACGGCGTCATATTCGGAACTTCGATAACCGCCACAAGACTTAACCACGACACCATAATGAGTGACAAGTTCTGGGACTTCCTCGAAGAGCAGGGTGTTGCATACGCCTGGGTCTTCCAGTTCATGCCCGTCGGTATGAATCCTTCAATGGATCTCGTTCCGACACCAAAACAGAGATATGAGAGGTTCTTCAAGACAGAAGAGATGAGACTTTCTGGGCGCTTCGCGTTCGTTGCCGACTTTTGGAACCATGGATTCCTCACTCACGGATGTCTGGCAGCTGGTGCGAAGTATCTCCACATCAACGCAAAGGGATATGCAGAACCTTGTGTGTTCCAGCAGTTTGCGGTGGATAACATCAGGGAGAAATCTCTCCTTGAAATATTGAAGAGCCCGTTCTTTGAGGCTTACAAGAGGATGATACCTTACAGCAACAACCTGTTCAGACCTTGTCCGATAATAGACAATCCGAAGGTCTTTAGGGCTATGGTCAAGCACTTCAACGCCATACCGCAGCACGAGGGTAGTGAAAAGGTCATAACAGAGCTTGCCCCTGAGTTGGACAAGCTGGCTGAGGAATGGAAAAAATATGCTGACAAGCTCTGGTACGAGCATGGATATGCTGAGAGGTATCCAGTTTTCCGTGGAATTTACAACTACGAGACCAGAATGAAGAGATATGCTAACAAAGAACATATGCTCGCTGTTGATAAGAAATACATACCCTCTGACGCCAATGTCGAAGCGGAGGCGAAGTGAGGAAGTGATCCTGTATGACGACAAAGGATAAGATATTAAAAGCTGCCAGAGAAGCTTTTGCGGAAAAGGGTTTTAACGGTGTCAGCGTAGATGAGATAGCCAAAAGGGCAGGAGTGAAAAAGGCTCTCATCTATTACTACTTTCCGAGCAAAGAGGATTTGTTTGAAGAAGTGTGGAAGGTGGCGATAGAAGAGCTTGAGGACCACCTCTTCAAACAGGTAGAAAGCGAAAGGGGCTATTTCAACAAGATAAAGAGGTTCTTGAGAGCATACATCGATTTTGTAACCAATAGAAGGGTTCTCTCAGAAGTGATAGAAAAGGAGAGGGCGAGCGTTCTTTCCGATGAAAGATGGAAGGATTTGAGAGAGAGGTACGAGGGGTTTCTTTCAAAGGTTGCTTCTCTCATAGCTGAGGGGAAGAAATATAACGCAGTTTACGAAGACATCGATCCTATAGCGGCTGCAAACTTAATATCGAGTTCTATAAGTCCTAAAAGAGAAAGCATTTTGGACAAGATAATCTCAATGATAATGAGAGGGATTTTCAAAGGCAGCTAAGCCCACCACCCGGTGGGCTTTTTTCTCCGTTTTCAGCCTTGGAAATGGAGGGACGAAGTGTGCTACCATTCGAATATGACAGGGCGATTCCGCTAAAGATCGAAAGAAGAAAGCTTGGAGAGAACAAAACTTTGATCACTTTTGATGCTCCGTATGAACCCGAGTATTCTCAGTCCAAAAGAATCAGGGTTTATCATTTCAGTGCCGAGAAACCTTTCGCCAATCTGGTGTTTCTCCACGGAATAAGAAACGGCAACATCCCATACCTTTCTTGGTTTGCAAAGTGGTTTTCGAAAAGAGGCGTGAATGCGTATTACATGATCCTTCCTTATCACGAAAAGAGGGCTCCTGATAGTTGGAGAGGAGGAGAACCTTTTTTCAGTCCTTCCCCGGCTAAATGTGTTGTTAAGTTTCACGAGGCGGTCAAGGATGTGAGGAGAACGGTAGATGTTATTGAGAAGGAAAGCGATCTTCCGATTTTCATCATGGGGTACTCTTTTGGAGGAATGATAGCGACGATGGTTCTGGGTGTTGATGAAAGGTTCGAAGGGGGTATCCTTTCGTTCACGGGCGGAGACTGGCGATGGATTAACTGGCATTCTCCGGTAACAGAAGAGCTGAGAGAGATGTACAGAAATGAAGGAAACGAGTTTGGATGCCGCTCGGAGCGGGACTGTCTTCGGTTTAGATCGGATCCTCTTTCCGTTGTAAGGAGTTTCGAAAGACTGGAAGATATATTCGAAAAATCTCCTGTGACATGTTTTCACTACGATCCGCTCTCTTTTGCTAAGTTCATAAAGAGACCGGTTTTGGTCTTCAGAGGGCTTTTCGATAAAGTTATACCTAAAAGGGCGACGAAGGAGCTCATAGAGGTTATTCCAAAGAAGAGGGTTGTTGTGATCCCCTCTGGCCACAAAAGCTCGTATTTTTTCAGAAGGATAATTGCCAGAGTAGCTTTAAGCTTTTTGAATAAAGTGGTTAAAGGAAATTGCAATCTCTTGTAGAGCTTTCGTGTTAGTTC
>JALWSA010000055.1:0-313 GCA_026993805.1 Thermotogaceae bacterium
TCACTACGATGGAAATAGCGAGCAGAGCCGGCGTGGGCAAAGGAACGCTTTATACATATTTCAAGTCAAAACAAGATCTTTTCCTTGCCGTGGTCCGAAGGGTTTATGAGAGCTTCATAGAAGACAGAAAGGTATCGCTTGAGAGCGCTTCAAGCGCTGCTGAATTCTTTGACACGCTCGTTGAAAGACTCTTCAAGGACATAAAGCACAGAAGCCGCATCCTCTCGATTTTCCGAAGGATGGAGACCGAAAAGAGCTCTTACAGAGAGTTTCAATCCGAGTACGAAAAAGCGGCAAGAGAGTTTTACGAGAG
>JALWSA010000055.1:323-12297 GCA_026993805.1 Thermotogaceae bacterium
GATTCAAGGATCAAATAAACGCGAGCTTTGACGAGCTTTACTTTCTCATGACGAGCTTTTTCATGACCGCCTACATCCTTTCGCGCGACCTTCCACAAGATAAAGTTAAAAACACCATAAAAAGCCTGTTTCATCGGCTTCTGGAAAGTCACTCGCGCCCCTTTAGCTGAAGCACGATTTCCATCATCCTGAAAAGCTCGCGAAAGGCGCGGCTTCTGTGGCTTATCTGGCTCTTTACGCTCTCGCCAAGCTCCCCGAAAGTTTTGTCGTGCCCCTCTGGCACGAAAATCGGATCGTATCCAAAGCCCTTATCTCCCCTTATGCTCTGGGCTATCCTTCCTTCAACGACTCCGTTCGCTCCCAAAACCGTCCCATCTGGCGAGACGAAAACCGCCTGGCACACAAACCTTGCGCTTCTGCTCGGTGCCCCTTCGAGCATCCTCAGGATAACTTCCATCTTTTCCCTGTAATCCCTTCCTTGCATGAACCTTGAAGAATTTATCCCCGGAAATCCTTCAAGATAGTCGATCTCAAGGCCCGAGTCGTCCGCAACGACGGCCTGCCCCAAATGTTCCATATACCAAAGCGCTTTGAAAAGGGCGTTTTCAAGGAATGAACTCCCTTTTTCCGGCGCATCTGGAATGGACGGCGGAAGCGGCATAAGCTCGATACCTTTGGGCGCTATCATGCTGACTTCCTTTACTTTGTGCGGATTCTTCGTGGCAAAGTATATTTTCATGCAAGTCCCCCCTTTAGACGTTGAATCTAAACCAACACTTGCAAATTTTCAACACCTTTCGCAACCCCTGTTTTTACATTTAGCCTCGCGGGGTGATATAATTACCGCTGGTGAATTCTGCGAAAGGGGGGGTTAGGATGAAAAAGGTACTGGTTTTCTTGCTAATGGTTTTAGCAACGTTGTTCTTTGCAGCCGTGAAAAACCCGGATACCATCGTTGATGCCACTATAGGTGAACCCGATACACTCGATCCGCACCAGGCTTACGACACGGCGAGCGGAGAAGTCATTTACAACGTGTACGAGAACCTCATCCAGTACAAAGGGGAAAGTCTCACAGAGTTTGAACCCAGGCTTGCCACTAAATGGGAAGTCCTGGCAGGGGGAAAGGTCTACAAGTTCTACATAAGGAAAGGCGTCAAGTTCCACAATGGTAATCCTCTTACTCCTGAGGACGTTGAATACTCGTTCGAAAGAGGTCTCATTCTCGATCCTTCCGATGGTCCAATGTGGATGCTCTGGGAAGCCTTCACCGGATATCCGAGCCTTGAAAGCTACGTGAAGGCCAAGCTCGGCGTTTCCTGGAGCGAGATGTTCGACGAAAACGGCAACCTCAAACCCGAATACCACGACAAACTCGTTGAATTCTACAAACTCTACATAGATCCTCTTGTACAGGTTGCCGGCGATACTGTTATATTCACCCTCGCAAAGCCCTTTGGACCTTTCCTCAACTTGCTCGCTCAGAGTGCAAACTGGGCAGCCATACTCGATAAAGAATGGTGTATCTCCATTGGCTGCTGGGACGGGAAAGCCGAGGGATGGTGGAAATACCACGATATAAGAAAAGAAGAATCGCCGCTCTACGCCAAGATGAACGGAACCGGACCGTTCAAATTTGTCGAATGGGATAGGTCCCAGCAGAAGGTCATCCTTGAGAGAAACGAAAGCTACTGGAGAGAACCCGCCAAGATAAAGAAAGTCATCATTTGGGGTATCGACGAGTGGAGCACCAGGAGGGCCATGCTTGAAAAAGGTGACGCAGATATAGCCGCCGTTCCAACCCAGTACCTGCCTCAGGTCGAGGGAATGGAAGGCGTTACAGTTATTAAGCCACTCCCGACTCTGATCGTTACCTCCCTCCACTTCAACTGGACGATCAATCCAAACAGCAAGTACATCGGCTCTGGAAAACTCGATGGTGAGGGAGTACCGCCTGACTTCTTCAGCGACGAGCACGTGAGAAGGGCATTCATCTGCGCATTCAATTACGACGAATTCATCGAGAATGTCATGCACGGACTCGGAAGAAGACTCCCGACCGACCTTCCGGAAGGTCTCCTTGGATTCGACGAAGCTCTGCTCGACGATCCCAATGCTCCACGCTTCGACCTTGACTGCGCCAAGGAAGAACTCATGAAGGCTTGGGACGGAAAGGTCTGGAAGAACGGATTCAAACTCATTCTTCTCTACAACACTGGTAACGATGTCAGAAGAACGGCAGCAGAAATGATCAAGACTTACATAGAAGCTATCAACCCAAGGTTCCATATAGAGGTTAGAGGTGTCGAATGGCCGACTTACCTCGATGCTATGAGACACGAAATGCTACCAGCCTTCATCATAGGATGGCTCGCTGACTTCCCAGATCCACACAACTTCATATTCACCTACTACGGTTCCAAGGGTACCTACGGAAGCAGACAGGGTGAAAACTTCAGGAAGTTCGTCTCCACACCTACTCCAGAACTCGGCGGAAAGAGCCTTGACGATCTCATCGCTCAGGCTGCATCCGAAACCAATCCTGAAAAGAGAAAAGAACTCTACATAGAGATCCAGAAGTTCGCCATGAAACACGCTCTCGGTGCACCTCTCTACCAGGGTATGGGATTCCGCGTCCAGAGGACCTGGGTCAAAGGATGGTACTACAACCCAATGAGGCCTGGCGACGATTACTACATACTCTACAAATCCGAGAAATGACACTACTTTTCGAAAAATCTTAAAAAGCAATGGGGCGGGGTATATTCCCGCCCCTTCGTTTTTTATTTGTGCGCTCTTTGTTCACAGACACCACAAAATTTTTGATTTGATATATTAACCCTATGGGATGTTTTAATATGTGTTTCTCAACCTTGCAAGGAACGTGAGGTGAAATTCGTGGTTTTCGTTAGATTCGTATCGAACCTCCTCTTTTGGCTCGGATTTGGATCACTCGTTGTTGCCATAGTCTTGTTCGAAGCGGGCACACGCTATATGAGGCAGGGCAAAAAAGTGCAGAGGAAAAAGGTGGATAAAGTCGCCTGGAAATTTCTTGCGTCGGCCGGAATTTTGTTCGGTTTGTCTTTGCTCATAGGACTGTTGTAAAATACTCGGGAAAAATGGATCAGGAATTCCTTTGGAGGTGAAGGGATTTGACCGCGTACATCATCAGAAGACTCTTGCTTCTTCCGTTGATTCTCTTTGGGGTCACTTTGATAATATTCGGGATGCTTCAGCTCCTCGGTCCAGACAAATTGCTCGCAGCTTACGTCAATCCAAACGTCTTTGACAAACTCTCAAACGAAGAGTTGGAAGCACTCAAGGAAAAGTACGGTCTTAACGATCCGATGGTGGTCAGATACGCCAAATGGCTTAACGGGGTTTTGCACGGCGACCTTGGCTGGTCCGTCGTTGGAAAAACATATGTGAAGGATGCACTTCTTTCAAGGATTCCCTACACAGCAGAGCTCGCTCTCTACGCCATCTTCCCGGTCGTTGGAGTGGGAGTGTGGCTCGGAATAGTATCCGCCGTTCACAGAGACAAGTTTTTAGACCAAGCAATCAGAATCTTTGCTGTGGTGGGGTGGTCGTTCCCAGACTTCGTTTTCGGACTCTTCGTTCTGATGATCTTTTACAGTTGGCTTGGGTGGCTTCCTCCCGGCAACTACAGCGACTGGGCAGAAGACATCATAAAATCCCCGAATTTCCATCACATAACCCACATACTCTCGATAGACGCGTTGCTCAACGGCAGAGTGGATATATTCTGGGATACTATAAGACACCTCATTGGCCCAATAATGACCATATCTTGGCTTTGGTGGGCTTACCTCCTCAGGATAACGAGATCGAGCATGCTTGAAGTGCTCAACAAGGAATACATAAGAACAGCCCGTGCAAAAGGACTCGATGAAAGGGTAGTTATAAACAAGCACGCAAAGAGGAACGCACTGATACCGGTTACGACGGTCGGAGGGGCGATGATAATTAACCTCTTCGCCGGAACGGTCATCGTTGAGGTCATATTCAACAGGATAGGCTTGGGAAGGTTTGTAGCCCAGGCTGCCACACAGTTAGATTACGCCGCGATAATGGGCGGAGCGCTATTTTATTCAACGATTCTCGTTCTTGGTAATCTCATCATAGATGTCACTTATGCACTCATAGATCCAAGGATAAGACTCGGGTGAGGTGGAAGGATGAGAGTTGAGACTAAGAGAACTCTGAAGAGATTTTTCCGTAATCCTTCGGCGATAATCGGTGTCAGCCTTCTGATCTTCTTCACGGTGGTCGCCATCGCTGCACCGCTTTTAGCACCGCCACTAAATCCTATGGATCCCTCGAGAAAGGTACATGACCCGTTTACCATGCCAAAGGTCACCTGGAAACAAGAACCGGTTCCTCCAACATCCAAGGCTGACGCTGAAAAAGCTTTCATAGCAAAAGGAATCGCTAAGATGCTGTACGAAAAGGAAAAAGAAGATTTGGTTCCCCTTGCACTCAAAGTCGTGGAAAACCTATCTTCCGAAGAACTCTATAGGGTTTATGCAAAAGTAAGTCCTCTGAAATCCAAAATAAAAGAGTACCTCAAAACCGTGAAAGACAAGCTCAAAAAGGCCGGGCTTGAGAATCCGGATACCTACATAAACTCCTTCATGACGAACGACTTCCTGCTCGCTTGTAAGAAAGCATTAGAAGGTGACGAAAACTTCCCGCAGGTTTTGAAAAGCCTGGCAAGCGAAATACCAAATCTGAGAAAGACTTATTTGATAAAGATCTTCAAAGAGGGCTTCCCATATCTTGACTACGACCATGCAATATCCGTTTCAAAGGAATTTCTGAAGGTAGATGGAAATGTAATTGACTTTCTCATGGAGAAAGGCTACATAAAGAGAAAACCGATAAGATGTGTGGACTATCACATATTCGGAATGATAGATGGAAGGGACATATTCTACGGCGTTGTATGGGGAACGCGAACGGCTTTCAGGATCGGCCTTATAGTCACATTCTTTGCAACCTTGATAGGACTCTTCATAGGCTCGATCTCCGGATACTACGGAGGCTGGATCGACGAAGTCCTAATGAGGATCACCGATGTTTTCCTCTCCATACCGTTCCTTGTGGCAGCCATCGTTCTCACGACATTCCTTGGAACGGGTCTGGACAAAGTCATGATAGCCATGGTCATCTTCGGATGGATGGGAACGGCAAGGCTAATAAGGGGAAACATCCTTCAGGTGAAGGAAGAGCAGTTCATACTGGCGGCAAAAGCCCTGGGAGTAAGGGATTACCTGATAATAATGCGCCATGTAATTCCGAACACGATATTCCCCGTGGTGATACAGGCTTCCATGAGAATGGGATCTCTGGTCATAACGGCCGCGGCGCTCTCTTTCTTGGGTCTTGGAGCTCCCACAGGGTACGCAGACTGGGGATCGCTTCTTAACTACTCCAGAAACTGGCTCTTGGGAGCCCAAGGCGATGTCTTCAAATACTGGTTCGCGCTCGTATATCCCGGAACTGCAATGGTTCTGTTCGTCCTCGCCTGGAACCTCCTCGGGGACGCCTTGAGAGACACCTTCGATCCAAGGTTGAGAGGGTGATCGGTGTGGAGAAGCAGCCAATACTCAGAGTTGAAAACCTCAAAACTTACTTTTACACCGAAGACGGCGTTGTGAAAGCCGTCGATGGGGTCACATTTGACCTTTACGAAGGAGAGACACTCGGAATCGTCGGTGAGTCTGGATCCGGAAAGAGCGTCACTTCGCTCTCGATAATGCGCCTTCTTGACGAAAAGGGAAAGATCGTCGATGGAAAGATCATATTCAAAGGAAAAAATCTTCTTGAGCTCTCCGAAGCCGAGATGCGAAAGATCAGAGGAAACGAAATAGCGATGATCTTCCAGGAACCTATGGTCGCTTTAAATCCCGTCTACACCATAGGAGATCAGATAATGGAAGCTATAATGCTCCACCAGAACGTCGGTGAGTCAAAGGCAAGAGAGATAGCGATAGACCTTCTCAGAAAGGTCGGAATTCCTGAGCCGGAAAAGAGAGTCGACCAGTACCCGCATCAGCTCTCAGGCGGTATGCGCCAGAGAGCCATGATAGCGATGGCGCTCTCCTGCAGGCCAAGTATCTTGATAGCGGACGAGCCGACGACCGCTCTGGATGTCACCATACAGGCTCAGATACTCGACCTTATGAAAGAACTCCAGAAAGAATACGGAATGGCGCTCATAATGATTACCCACGACATGGGAGTCATAGCCGAGATGGCAGACAGAGTTGTGGTCATGTACGCGGGAAGGGTCGTGGAGTACGGAGAAGTACACGAGATATTCAAAAAGCCGCGCCATCCTTACACCTACGGTCTTCTCTCATCCATTCCAAGACTCGATGTTGAGCAGGAAAAACTCAAGAGCATTCCCGGAACCGTTCCGGACCCGTTGAGCTTTCCCAGCGGCTGTAAATTCCATCCAAGATGTGAATTCGCGCAGGAGCGCTGCAAAAACGAGGAGCCAGAGCTCGTAGAAGTCGAACCCGGACATTTCAGCAGATGCTTCTTCTGGGAAAAGCTCAAGGAATTGGAGGTGAAATGAGATGGAGAAGAAGGTCGTGCTAAAGGTCGAGAATCTCGTCAAGTACTTCCCGATAAAGGCTGGAGTCTTTAGAAGAACCGTGGGATGGGTCAAAGCTGTAGATGGGGTATCTTTCGAGGTCTATGAAGGAGAGACCTTGGGTCTTGTTGGAGAATCGGGATGTGGAAAGACCACAGTCGGAATGACTCTCCTGCGCCTTTACGAGCCAACATCCGGAAGGATAATAGTCGAGGGCGAAGACACGACTCATTACTTCATGCCATACCTTAAAGCCCGCTCTTATGTAAAAAAGACATACATTCGCAGATTCGAAAATCTCAAGAAGGAAAAAGGAGAAGATGCTCTGAAAGAGCTTGAAGAGCCGGATAAAAAATACTACAAGATCTTCCTTGAAGGCGGAAAGCGGGCACTTTACGAACATCTTCTATCGAATCTTCCTGAAAAGAGAAGGGCATTCAGAAGGGAACTTCAAATAGTATTCCAGGACCCTTACAGTTCACTGGATCCGAGAATGAGGATCAAAAACATCGTTGCGGAAGGGATAGCAGCCCATAAGTTGGCTGACAAGGAAAGGATAAACGATGCCGTCGCCAGCATATTGGAAGACGTTGGAATAATACCGGGACACATGTTCAGGTACCCGCACGAGTTCTCCGGTGGCCAGCGCCAGAGGATAGGAATAGCAAGGGCTTTGGCGCTCCAGCCAAAGGTCGTGATAGCAGACGAAGCCGTTGCTGCCCTGGATGTCTCGATAAGATCCCAGATAATCAACCTCATGGAAGAGCTGCAGGAAAGGCACAAACTCACCTATATATTCATATCCCATGACCTTTCGGTGATAAGACATGTGAGCGACAGAATAGCCGTCATGTATCTTGGAAAAATCGTGGAGCTCGCTCCGAAGAAAGAGCTCTTCGAAAACCCGCTTCACCCTTACACCGTCTCTCTCATGAGCGCCATACCGATTCCCGACCCTGAAAAGAGAAACAAAAAGCGAATAATCCTGAAAGGCGATGTCCCAAGTCCCATAAATCCACCGAGCGGCTGTAGGTTCCACACAAGATGTCCCGTGGCAAAAGACATCTGCAAAGAAAAAGAACCTCCCCTCGTTGAGGTAAAACCTGGGCATTTCGTTGCCTGTCACTTTCCGGGTTCTCTCAAATGGAGCATGTGAAGGGGCCGCAGGCCCCTTTTTCTTTTCAACATCCCACCCTATGTGGTAGATTATGTTAAAAGTAGCATCACAACTGGAGGGATCGGAATGAGAGTGACAATAGACGGTAAAGAGTACACCTTCGATCGTCCCATGACCGTTCTCGAAGCCGCTAAGAGCGTCGGTGTTTACATTCCCACCCTTTGTTATCATCCTGCCGTTGAGAGCATAGGAGCATGTAGAATGTGTGTCGTCGAGATAGAAGGCTCTCCCAAGCTCCACACGGCGTGTACCACGATGATAAGGGACGGAATGGTGATAAAGACAAACACCGAAAGAGTGCAAAGGGCCAGGAGAGTCAACACAGAGCTCCTTCTCTCCGTCCATCCCAACGACTGCATGACATGCGATGCAAACGGCCACTGCGCCCTTCAGGATCTCGCTTACAAGTTCCAGATAAAGGAGTCGCGCTGGGGAACGCGCCTAAGAAACCTTCCCATAGACGACTCGCATCCATTGATACTCAGAGACCTCAACAAGTGCATCCAATGCCAGCTCTGCGTAAGGGTGTGTGACGAGATCCAGCAGATGTCGATTTACTCGATGGTGAACAGGGGAGCAGAATCCCTGCCCCAGCCAGATATGACAGACAAGCTTGGAGAGAGCGACTGCGTCTCTTGCGGAGCCTGTGCGACCATCTGTCCGGTTGGTGCTATCGTCGAAAAACCGAGCATTGGAAAAGCCAGATGGTGGGAAGTGAAGAAAGTAAAGACGACATGTCCTTACTGCGGCGTCGGATGCCAGCTCGATGTTTACTACGATCCGCACAAAAACGAAATAGTGAGAATCTACGCTTCTGAAGAGAACCCCGAGATAAACGATGGAGTTCTCACATGCGTTAAGGGAAAATTCGGATACGAATTCGTCACAAGCCCCGACAGGCTGAAAAAACCACTTATAAGAAAAGGAGACAAATTTGTCGAAGCTACCTGGGAAGAAGCTCTCGACTACGCCGCGGAAGGTATTCTGAGAGTTAAAGAGAAATACGGGCCCGATGCCATTGGCGTCCTCTCTTCTGCGAAATGCACGAACGAAGAGAACTACCTTATGCAAAAGCTCGCAAGGGCAGTCATAGGAACGAACAATGTGGATCACTGCGCAAGGCTCTGCCACGCTTCAACGGTCACAGGCCTTGCAATGACGCTCGGTTCTGCCGCGATGAGCAACAATCTCTCCGACATCCTGAAAGCGAATGTCATATTCATAATAGGTGCCAACCCCACGGAAAACCATCCCGTTTACGGCGCGAGAATAAAAAGAGCAGTGAGAAAATACGGAGCAAAGCTCATAGTGGCAGATCCCAGAAAGATAGAACTTGCCAAAATGGCGGACATCCACCTTCAGCACAGGCCCGGCACCGACACGGCTCTGATATCCGCAATGATGAAAGTCATCATAGACGAAAAACTCTACGATGAAGATTTCATAAAGCAAAGAACGAAAGGCTTTGAAGAGCTCGCCCAGTCCCTGAAAGATCTCGATATAGACTGGGCCGCAGAAGTGACCGGGGTTCCCAAAGACCTGATAGTCAAAGCGGCGCGCATGTACGCAACAGCGGAAAGAGCCGCGATACTCTACGCCATGGGAATAACGCAGCACGCAAACGGAACGATGAACGTCGCGGCACTTGCAGACCTCGCCATGATGACCGGAAACTTCGGAAAAGAAGGAACGGGAGTGAACCCGCTAAGGGGCCAGAACAATGTTCAGGGAGCCTGCGACATGGGTGCTCTCCCCAATGTCTTCCCGGGATACCAGAAGGTGGAAGACGAGAATGTGAGAAAGCGCTTCGAAGAGTTCTGGGGCGTACCGCTCCCGCCAAAAGCTGGTATGGCTCTTACCGACATGTTCATGCACCCAGAAAAGATAAAAGCCATGATAATAATGGCGGAAAACCCAGCAGTCTCAGATCCGAACTCCAAGCATGTCGAAGAATTTCTCGCGGGCCTTGAATTCTATGTCTCAATGGACCTCTTCATGAACGAATCCAACCGCTTTGCACATGTCATTCTTCCTGCGGCTTCCGCCTTCGAAAAAGACGGAACATTTACAAATACAGAAAGAAGAATAGTAAGGGTCAGGAAAGTTCTCGAGCCCATGGGAGATTCAAAACCCGATTGGTGGATAATCAAAGAGCTATCAAAGCGTCTTGGCTACGAAATGGAGTACTCCCACCCCTCGGAGATAATGGAAGAGATAAGAAAGATCACCCCGATCTACGCCGGCGTCACCTACGAAAGGATAGAGAAAAAGGGTCTTCAGTGGCCTGTGAAAGACCTTGAGCATCCCGGCACCCCGATACTCCACAAAGACAGGTTCAACTTCCCAGATGGAAAGGGAAGATTCATACCCATTGATATAAAACTGCCGCCAGAACTCCCGGACGAAGAATATCCGTTCTACCTGACAACGGGAAGAATGCTCTATCACTTCCACACCGGAACCATGACAAGAAGAGTGAAAGGTATAAACAAGATCGTGCCAAAATCCTACATGGAAATAAGCCCAGAAGATGCGGAAAAACTCGGAATAAGGGACGGCGATGTCGTGAAAGTGACATCGCGCCGCGGCTCGATATACATCCACGCAAGAGTGAGCGACAGGATGCAAAAAGGGGTCGTGTTCATACCCTTCCACTTCGCAGAAAGCAGAGCGAACATACTCACAGGCGACATACTCGATCCCAAAGCAAGGATACCGTCCTTCAAAGTCGCGGCCGTCAAGATAGAAAAAGCCGAAGGCGTCACGGAAGTCCAGCCCCCAGAGTATGTGAAAAAGGTCCTGCAAGATCAGTAGCGCCCGGCAAAAACCGGGGTGCTTGAGCGAAAGCCAAGAAAACCTGAAGCTCGGCCGCAAACTCGCACGCTCTTTACCGAAGCGGGAAGGCTTTTTCAGCCAAGGGCAAGTTATTGCTTTTGATGCTCGCAGTTTTGGCGCGCCCTAAAACAAGATCCGGAGCAAACATCCGTCTGAAGTGAGCCGCGCGTTTGCAACTTTTATAGCTCTATCACTCTCTCTGTTCTGACCTTCTGGCCCCATCTCTTCACGAACCAGTCCTTCCAGAGTGTGTGAACGGGAACTATCACTTCGGGGTCAAGCTCGTTGACGGCCCTTTCAATGTCGCGGGCGGATGCGTGGCCCGATGCGTGAAACTCACCCGTGAAGGTGGGCTCATCGCCTGACAGTTCTATTCCAAGCGGCTTTATCGAGAAAAACCTTAGCCAGTGCGCAAAGCGCTTTACATCTATCTCCTGCTCTTCCGTGTAAGCTTCACTGCTTGAGTGTATGTAAATACTCTCTTTCAGCACTTTTTCCGGAAGATCCAAATAGTGGCTCGCGTCCCAATAGCCGCACGAAAAGAGAAAACTATCTGGCGAGCTTGCCACATCTTCAGGTTCGACAATCTTTCCTTCGTCCATCAAAACCTGCATTATGTCCTTTTCAAGGCGCGTGTATGTGAGCTTTCCTGGATGGTAGACCATGATGTTTTCTTTCTCTTTCTGCGAAAGCATCCATGCGGGCTCTACAACTTGGAGCATCGTAAGGTATGCGTAGTCCTTCGGCATCAAAAGGAGCTTCCTTGAATTCATCATCGCAACCTTCAGGAAGGTAAAGAGCCGCTCCATATGCCGAACCGGAAAATCGACCAAAACGAGTCCTTTGTGCTTTGAGACGACGGAAAAAGCGTTCTCGAAGACATCTTCTTCGGTCGTGTCCTTATCATTCTCGCCCCTTGAAACTCTCGTTCCCTCGATTATCAGAACCATCGGATGGAGCTTCTTTGCTTGTTCCAAAAACCTTTCCGTATTAAGCGAAAGAGAGAGCCTCTTTTGTCCCAGATTCTCAAGCCAAAAGCTCTTTTCTTCTTCCTTGGGTCCGAGCCTGAAATCTCCCGTGTAAACAACCCACCATCCGTCTACTTCTGCCGCCAAGGCGCTTGCTCCTAAAACCGAGTGATAAACCCTGAAAAGCCTTATCTCGCCGACCCACACATCCCTTAAATCCACCTTCTGGACATCCTTCACTCCACCCGGTGGATCGAATGTGATCTTTCTGATGATGGGTCCTCTTTTCTTTCCCCTGGTGGTTGCCTTAAGATCCTTTCTCACGAGCGCATCGTTTGGCTCCACTCTCTTTGCACCAAAAAACGAATTCCA
>JALWSA010000056.1 GCA_026993805.1 Thermotogaceae bacterium
CGCTTTTTTGGAAATTGAAGGCAGCAAGGCATCGATTCTAACGAGAATACACATTGGGGAAGAAGAAAGGCTTCTTTGCTGGAAGGGATGGGCTGATCTTGAGAAGAAGGTATTAGATGCGAACTCTCTTGAACCGGTGCTGGGGCCAGAAGAATGGGAGGTAAAAGTGGGATGGTCCACGAACGCTCTGGAGATCTCTGACACGCAGTACCTTGTTGGATGGCATGCGGTTTTGAAGGAAGATCTATCCTACAGAAACGGATTTGCAGTAGTTGACGGAAAAGGAAATCTTCTTGGAACAAGCGATTACACGCTCTTTCCGAAGGGGATAAAGGAAGAATACGGTGACAGGCCGCTTGTGATATTCGGCGATGGACTTATCAGGGTTGATAACAAGATCGTTTGGATAGGCGGGGTCGGGGATTACGCCATTGGAATATTCATCGCAGACTTTAACGATGTACTCGAAAACATCAGGAATGTCTGAAATGATCACAGGGTGAGATATGGCACCGCGTTAAGGGAAAGATCCGAGAGGACATTCGCGTCGTAAAGGTCAAATGCGGCTCTTGCTATCATCGCGGCGTTATCCGTGCAGTATTGCATCGGGGGCATGTAAAGCTCGTATCCCCACTCCTTTGCCCTTTCCTTTGCCTTTTCCCTTAGCCTTGAGTTGGCAGAGACTCCCCCCACGATCGCGATCTTTCTCACGCCAGTGTTTCGAGCTGCTCTGAAAGTTTTTTCAACGAGAACGTCAACGACGGCTTCCTGAAAGGAAGCAGCTATATCTTGGATGCGTGCGTCTTTGTTTTTCTCGACGAAGTAAAGAACGGCGGTTTTAAGGCCTGCAAAAGAAAAGTCGTAGTTTCCGGAGTCGATCATCGGGCGCGGAAAGTTGTGAAACTTCGGGTTTCCGTCTTTCGCAGCACTGTCTATAGCAGGCCCGCCTGGATATCCCAATCCCAGAATCCTTGCGACCTTATCGAAAGCTTCGCCCGCAGCATCGTCAAGGGTTTTTCCCAAAACTTCGACTTCAATATAACCTTTTACCAGGACTATCTCCGTGTGGCCACCAGATGCTATAAGAGCGATGAGCGGGGGTTTCAGGTCAGGGTAGGCCAGAAAAACGGAGTGTATATGCCCCAAAAGGTGATTAACGCCTATCAGGGGAACATCAAGAGTCATTGAGATTCCCTTTGCAGTCGATATTCCAACCAGAAGCGCTCCGACAAGCCCGGGGCCGTAGGTGACGGCCACGGCGTCTATTGAGTTTGGCTCTACCCTTTCAAATACTTCCTTTAATATTACCTTCATATTTGAAACATGGTGGCGTGCGGCGATTTCGGGAACCACTCCGCCGAATTTTTTGTGAACATCTATCTGCGAAGAGACAATGCTTACCAGAATTTCGTTTCTGTCTTTCAGGACTGCAACGGATGTTTCGTCACAGGAAGTCTCTATGGCAAGGATTTTCAAGATTCATCCCCCCGCCAGATTATACAACCTGCGTTTCAGAGCGCTTTCATCCAAAGGTTTTTCAGGAAGAATACAAGGGCTGCGTTCATGGCGATGCCAAAGATCAGGCCGAACGCGGCAAGCCTTGAGACTCTTACCTTTCCCGATGAAAAGACGACGGCCGATGGGGGTGTGCTTATGGGAAGAGCCATCGCGCAGTTTATCGAGAGCGTTGCGAGCACGACCATCAAGATGCCAAAGCTTTCAGGTGAAGCACCCCAGAACCTCGATATTCCCATGCCAAGCGGTATCATAACGGGACCTATGAACGCGGCCGCAGATGTGTGGCTTGAGAAAACCGTACCTATTAAAAGGAGCGCTGTGAGGAACGCGAAGAGTTCAAGGTCGTTTCTGGGAAGCGGCACCCTTCCAACGACCCAGTCCGCCCATCCGCTTTCCATGAGCGCCTTACCCAAAGTTAGTCCGCCGCCAAACAAAAGCACGAGATCCCATCTGAGTTTGAAGATATCAGAGCCTTCAAAGATCCCAGAAAGGAAAAAGAGAAGTATCGCAAGGAGCGCCGTGGCCGCACTGCTCACTCCTGTGATCTTCGATGTGGACCAGAGAACAACAGTTACGAGTATTATTGCGAGCGCCCCCATCCATTTTTTGTCTCCTGGAAGCTCTTCTTTCTCCACATTAAAAGACCCGGCTCTTTTCATGAAAAGAGCACCTAAAATGAAAACCACACCAAGTCCAACGAGCCATGTCGGAAAGCCAAAGGCGAGCCACCTTGAAAAGTCCATCTCTTTTCCGAGCATATCCTTTATGAAGCTTGAAACTACAAGATTTGGCGGTGTTCCTATGAGCGTGAGAGAGCCGCCTATTGCAGTCGAAGCAACGAGAACGAGAAGGATGGCTTCGGATGCTTCACCGACAACGAAGCTCAGCAAAATTGGCATCATCACATAGGTGGCCGCAGTGTTCGACATCACGGCAGAAAGAAGGGAAGAGACGAGAATTGTTATGAAGAGCAGAGAATACTTTCCTCTGGCTCTTCCAAGGAGCGCAATTGCAAGGCGTCTGTCAAGGGCGGTTTTCTTCATGGCAAGTTCGAAGGCGCTTCCAGCCAGGAATATCATTATCACGCCCGATGAAAGACTCGAGAGAGCTGTGGATGTTTTTAGAACACCCAAAACCGGCACCAGAACGAGAATGAAGAGAGAAGTTATCACATAGTTCACCCTTGAAGATAGAGCGAAGAGCGTTGCGGCAAAACCAAGGATGGCACCAGCGAGTTTTGCCTTCCTCACCACAGATATCTCGCAAAGGCTTTTTCCCTCTTCCACCCTCCTTGGAAAGCATCTCACACCGTTCACGTATACTTCCTTTCCCTGCGGATATTTCACAAAGAGCTTTTTTCCTTCCATCCAGATGCTCACATCGCCGTTTCTCGTCGTACCTTGAGATGGAGAGTACGAAATTCGCGCGCCCGAAACTTCTACACTGTAAGGTGGTGTCCAGTCAGCCGGAGAAACGGCATAAAGCAAGAGGCCGATAGCTGCGGCGATCGCGTAGAACAGAAAATTTTTCACAAGATATCCCCCCGCACCAGAAGCTTCTTTTCACGAGAAAAGATGATAACACAGAATGGTATAATCGCGCTGGATAGGTTCGGAGGTGATTGGATGATAGGTTATGACCTCAGGGTGAAGATAGAAGACCTGAAAAAGAAATTCGATGACGCCATGCGCGTATTTAGCAAAGAAAACAAGGAGAAAAAGTTGAAAGAACTCGAAGAGGTGATGTCTTCTCCTGACTTCTGGAACGACCAGAAAAAAGCCCAAGAGACAACGAGAGAAGCTCAGAAGATAAGAAAAATGCTGCAGGAAGCACAGGAGATAGAAGGGCTCTTTGAAGACATAGAGGTTGCAATAGAGCTTTCAAACGAAGATCCGGAGATGGCAGAACAGGTAAACGAGCTTGTCGAGGAAGTGGAGGAGAAGGTCAGAGTTTTTGAGCTCGAGATGATCCTGAACGGCAAATATGATTCAAACAACGCATACCTTTCCGTACACCCAGGTGCAGGAGGAACGGAGTCGCACGACTGGGCCCAGATGCTCCTGAGAATGTACACCAGATGGGCGGAAAGACACGGATTTGGGGTTGATATAGTAGATTACCAGCCCGGAGAAGAAGCGGGAGTGAAGAGTGCAACGATCCTGATAAAGGGCGAGTACGCTTACGGCTACCTGAAGCACGAAAGGGGAGTTCACAGGCTCGTAAGGATATCTCCATTCGATGCTTCCCACAGAAGACACACATCCTTCGCATCCGTGAATGTGATACCCGAGATAGGAGACGATGTGGACATCGAGATAAAGCCCGACGAGATAAGAATAGACACTTTCAGGGCTTCCGGTCATGGGGGACAGTATGTGAACAAAACGGAGTCTGCCGTCAGGATAACTCACATACCGACCGGAATAGTCGTTTCTATTCAAACAGAAAGGTCGCAGCACAAGAACAAAGAGATCGCTATGAAGATTTTGAAAGCAAGACTCCTTCAGCTCGAACTTGAAAAGAGAAGAAAAGAGATAGAGAACATTCAAGGAGAACTGAAAGACATCGCATGGGGGAATCAGATAAGGTCTTACATATTCCATCCTTACAACCTTGTGAAAGATCACAGGACCGGCGTTGAGACTTCCGATGTTAACGCCGTCATGGACGGCGATATAGATATCTTCATAGAAGCTGAGCTCGTCTATTTCGCACAGAGAGGTGAAAATCAGTGAAAAGGATCCTGACGGTTATTCTGATTTTTTCCATCATCGCGTTCGTGTTCTCCGTTAAGATAGCTTCAGTCCAGTTTGTCGGGCTCAAAAATGTCTCAAAAGATGAGCTCTTGGGGCTTTTGCAGCCTTATTTGGATAAAGATTACCAGATAAGCGAACTCGGTGGCGTTATAACCGAGATGAAAACTCTCATTTGGCAGACGGGATATTTCCGGAGCCTGCGAGTCAGACTGGACGAAGACGATAAAGGAAACCAGATAATCATATTCATAGTAGAGGAAAATCCCGTTTTGAAGAAGATCGTGATCAAAATCGACGGGATGAAGTTAGTGGAAGAAAGCGATGTAGCCTCTGCGCTGAATCTAAAAGAGGGCGAAATATTAAAGCCAGAAAAGCTTAAAGAGGCCATAAGCAATGTTCAGAAAATGTACAATGAGGCCGGGTATTTTCTCGTCGAAATAACGCCAAATCTTTCCGAAGAAGGTACATTAACAGTAAACATAACGGAATACGCCTTATGGGACATTAAGTTCGTAGGTGCGGATGAAAAGGAAATCAATTTCGACGAGATCAAATCGAAGTTGGGATTTTCGCTCCTAAAAGACTATTACAACACATTCTGGCTTTTCAGATGGTTCTTGAACAAGAAAAACTACTATCCCAAGCTCGAGAATATTCAGAGAGCCATGTATGCACTTTCCCAGTATTACTACTTCGAAGATGTGAGGCTTAAACCCGAAATCGTCAAGCCCGAAGGTGTAAGTGAAAAAGTCGTGGATCTCATCTTCAAGGTGCGTCTAAGAAAGTTGATAAAAGGAAAAATGAAAGTAGATAAAGTAGAGGTTTCTGGTAACAAGCTCATCAGTAGCACCGAGATTAAAAAAGCGGCCAACATAGAGGGAAAAGAGATAGAAAACATAGACCTGCTCAAAGCTGCCCAGAAGATCCTCGAACTCTATGACACAAAAGGTTACATGATGACCTGGCTTGAAACGCATGTATCATCCGGCACTGTAGAGTTCAGAATCCTTGAGAAATGGATAAAAGATGTAGAATACGAGTTTATATCAGGGGATGGAAGCTGCACCGCGCTTGTCCCGAAACACTCCAACGAAGAAAACTTCATCGGATGCAAATTCTCACACACGAGGAAGTATCTCGTGGACGATCTCGTGGATCTCGATAGAGGGCAGCCACTCACGAAATCGAAGTTGGTGGATGTTTACGGTTCATTGAGCCGATCCAACTACTTCGAAAACGTGGATATAATCCCCTTAACGACTAAAACATCAACCGAAGCGATTATGAGGGTCAAACTCAAGGAGAAAAGCAAAAAGATCCAATTCTTTGGTGCCATATCCTACGGCCCTCCTGAGGACATGAACAAATGGTGGGAAGGATTCGGCGGGCAGTTAAGTATATCAACGACTAACCCGTGGGGATTGGGACAGACCATATCTCTCAACACAAATCTTTCCATAACAAGCAAATACGTGGGATTGAGTTATTCTATACCTCGTCCATTCTTGCTCCCGATGAGATTCGGAATCTCAACAGGTTACTTGTACCAGAGTCCATCAGAAGACACTCAACCATCCACATCGAGCCTCAACCTTCAGACATCTCTATCGACGCTCCCCATATTCGGCAACACTCTCTCGATCCTTCACACCTTTAAATACACTCTTCCAAACACTCTGTCGATGTCGGTGGGATTTTCCCACACCTTTGACTCGAGAGATAGCATCCTGAATCCAACAAAAGGCTTCCTCCTGAACGAGATCTTTGAAAAAGGCGGCATTTTGCCGGACGAACCCCAGGATTATTACAAGATAACCGGAAGGGCAGAGCTGTACTTCCCGATATACGACAAGCTTTACGGGGCTCTGAAAGGATACGGGGGGTATGTTAACAACATAAAGGGTGATGAGATCATATACACAATGCCTGCAGACTCCGTTCGCGGGTATCGATTCTCCGGACACTACATTTACAAATTCTCCACAGAGATTCACTATCCAATTTACACTTCCCCAGTTTCGGTCAACCTTGTGGCTTTTTACGATATCGGAAGCGCCGTGCTGGATCTAAACGACATTGGAAACTTCGTTGACAGTACAGGCATTGGGCTCAACATCGTCTTGCCGATGTTAGGTCCTATGGAATTCGGAATGGCGTATAAGATCAGGGAAAACAAATTCGATCTTTATTACATAATAGGTATATCCATGGTGGGATTGCCCAATGTGGGTAGCTCTCCAATTGGAAGATGACCTTTTTTTACCTCTCGATCCTGAGAACCTCGACTCTATAAACCCTTCTATAGAGTACAACCCCATGCCCCTCGAAGGAGGGGTCGTGGGGTTCCACTTGAAGGGAACCAAGATACTTCCTGTGGTCGATCTTCAGGAAAGGATGGGGATTTCAAAAAAACCCGACAAGCTTTTTATAACTTGCTGTTCTGTCGTCTTCATAGTGGAGTACAAGAGCATGACAAAAAGTCCAAAGGGAAAAAGCTTAGATCTACCTGGAATGGCAAGGGAAATCTTGAGTGAATTAGGGGTGGATGTATATGGACATGGAAGGACTCGATGAAATAGTCGAGCTTTTCAAAAGCGAGGTAACGGAGAGACTCTCGAGGGTTGAAGAAGAGCTCATAAACAATCAGGGAAAAGACATAGAATCGATATACAGGGAGTTTCACACGATAAAAGGCACCTCGCAGATGTTGGGTTTTGAGAATTACTCAAAGGCTGCACACCTCGTCGAAGATATAGTGAAACCTCTTTGGAAGCAGAATCTATCCCTTCCTGAAAATTTCATCCCCCGCCTTTTGAACGTCCTCGATGTGTTCAGAAAGAAATTGGGGAAAGACATGGATAAGGAAGATTTGGAAAAGATAGAATCCATCTTGAAAGGCGAAGAAGAAGGAGGCGAAAAAAGAGAAATAGCCCTCGAAATAGTCACAGAAATAGACAGAGACCTTTTGGAAAAAACCCTTCACCTTTCCGAGCAAGCGCTTTTTCATTCTTTCAGAAACTACCAAGAGGATGGGATTCTTTTAAAACTCTTGAACGAGATCGTGGATGATCTCAGGGATATCTATTGGAAAGTGGAAACCGTTCCTCTGAAAGACATTTTGAAAGGATTCGACAGACTGGTTTTCGAGGAAGCCGCGAGAGAGGGCAAAAAGGTCAGACTCGAAGTCGATGTTCAGGACGTCAGGGTGAAAAAGGAAATAGCGGGTCCTATCAGAGATGGGCTCGTGCACATAGTTAAGAATTCCATCGTACACGGCATAGAAAAACCCGAAGAGCGAAAAGAAAGTGGAAAAAATGAGGAAGGAGTCGTAAGAATACTGGCTCGGGTCGAAGGAAGAAAGGTCTATATCTCGGTGGAAGATGATGGAAAGGGAATAGACTTCGAAAAGGTGCGAGCCAAATTAAAGGCTTTGGGAAAACCCGTTCCCGAGGAAGAAGAAAAGTTGCTATCCGTTATCTTTGAACCTTTCTTTTCTACCAAGGAAACCGCCGATCTCGGTGGCGGCAGAGGTGTGGGTCTTTCCTCTGTTAAAACATTCATAGAATCCATAGGCGGTAGAGTCGAAGTTCATACTCTAAAGGGAAGGGGAACGAGGTTCACCATAGAGATAAAAAGCACCAAGGTATGGGAGAGGGTTATGATTTTGAGATCTGGAATACTCACATATGCAGTCCGAGTTCCCGAGATAGAGAAGATTACCACCTATTCGGGAGAGGAAATGTGCAGATTCACAGGGCAAATCGTTGTTAAGCTAACAAACGGCTCTTGCTTCAGATGCGATACCAAGATAACGGATGGGGAGTTCGTCGTAATAGAAAACCCCTTCTTCGCTCTTGAAAATGTGCGGTTCTGGGTTGATTTCTTGGGAATGCCAGTACCCGTTTTCCAGAGATAAGGGGGGATCGTGTGATCGTTACAGCCTGCACAGAGGGCCTTCAGGTTCACATCGTCAACGTTGAATCTGATGTGGACAGAAAGAGCGTGATAAGGGGAATAGACATTGTTGGAATGGCAGACACAGCTGTGAAAGAGAGTGAAAAACGCGTGAAAGGAGCCTTGAGAAACTGCGGGTATGACTTTTTGAAGGGAAGGATCACTGTAAACCTATCACCCGCGGATCTGAGAAAATCGGGTTCACATTTCGATCTTCCGATAGCTCTTTCCATACTCTCGTCGATAGGAGAAATTAAAGAAAAGAAAGTCTTCGCGATGGGAGAGCTCTCCCTTTCGGGGGAGATAAGAAGGGTCAGAGCCGTGCTCCCCGCTATGCTGAAGCTCTCTGAGGAAGGTTTCGACGGGATAGTGATAATACCCAAGGATAACGAAGAAGAGGCCTCCGTTGTCGGCCTGAAAAAGGTCTATGCCCTCTCACATCTGAAAGAAGTGGTATCTCTAATAAACGACCTCATGACCTTTGAAGAGGTAGAACATAGGATGCCGCTCCCGACTTTCGACAACAGCGTGGATATGTCGGACATAAAGGGTCAAGAGCTTGCAAAGAGAGCCCTTGAAATTGCGGCAGCCGGTTTTCACAACCTTCTCATGGTGGGACCGCCGGGTTCCGGCAAAACCATGCTCGCAAGGCGTCTCCCCTCAATCCTGCCACCAATGGACTTTGAAGAGATAATAGAGACGACCAAAATATATAGCGTCGCCGGCTTTCTGAACGACGGCGTCGTAACATCCCGCCCTTTCAGGGCACCTCATCACACCGCTTCACCTGCTTCCATAATAGGCGGGGGTGCAACTGCAAGACCGGGAGAGATCTCTCTGGCACACAACGGGGTCCTTTTCATGGACGAGCTCCCGGAATTTCGAAAAGATGTACTTGAAGCGCTCAGAGAACCCTTGGAAGAGAGAAAGATAACCGTGGCGCGGGCAAAGACCGTCGCGGTATACCCTGCAAGGTTCATATTCGTCGGAGCGATGAATCCATGCTCGTGTTTGGAAGTTGATGAAGATGGAGAATGCATCTGTCCTGAAATCGAAAAAGCGAGGTACATGAGAAAGATATCGGGACCTATCCTCGACAGAATGGACCTTCTGGTAAGGGTTAGGAGGATGAAGTTCGAAGATTTCAGGAAAGGAAAGAAAGGAGAGGAAAGCAAAGAAATAAGAGAGAGGGTGATGGCAGCAAGGGAAAGACAAAAAAGGAGAGGGAAGCTAAACAGCGAGCTCACACATAAGGAACTCGAGGAAATGGTGAAACTTGATTCCAAAGCAGAGAGTGTCCTTCAAAAGTTTGCCGAAAAAGCTTCGCTCTCTGGAAGAGCCATAGACAAAGTCATAAAAGTTGCAAGAACTATAGCGGATCTCGATGGGAGCGACGATGTGAAAGCCGAGCACCTTCTGGAAGCCCTCCAGTTCAAGGCGGTGGGTCTGTGAAGACCTCTGAGCTTCTCAAAAAATATGGCATCAAGCTTAAAAAGAGCTTGGGACAGAGCTTCTTATCTACTCAGAGTGTAGCTGAAAGGATTGTGAAAGCTGCAGAAATAAAGAAAGGCGAGACCGTGATCGAAATAGGAGCGGGTGCGGGTACCCTAACGGAAGAGCTCCTGAAGGCAGGAGCAAACGTTGTGGCTTATGAGATAGACAGGAATTTGGAAAAACTTTTAATTGACCGTCTCTCGAAATACGAGAACGTAACCCTGATCTTCAAGGATTTTCTCAGCGCCGACCTTTCCTTTCTCCCGGATGGCTTCGTTTATGTCGCCAACATACCGTACTACATAACGGGTCCAATTATCGAAAAGATCCTTAGAGAAAACAGATTTTCAAGGGCAATTCTAATGGTTCAGAAGGAAGTGGCAAACAGGATAACATCCCCGCCTGGCAGAAGAGACTTCGGATACTTATCGGCTCTCGTCCAGACATTTTGCGATGTGAAAAAGCTTTTCGACGTTTCAAGATCGTCCTTCGTTCCGAATCCCGAAGTAGATTCAACAGTCCTTGGATTCAAACCAAAAGAAATCGATATCCCCTTCGATGAGTACAGGGAGTTTCTCTCGAAAGTTTTCATGAAAAAGAGAAAAACTATAAAGAACAACCTAAAAGGGATAGTGAAGGACCCCGAAAAAGTATTGAAAGATTTGGGGATAGATCCAAGTTTGAGACCTGAGCAGCTCGGGACCAGCCAGCTGATAAAGCTCTTCCGTCATCTCCAGGTTTCATAAAAAGCCCAGCCTCTTACGCTCTTGCCACCGAAAGTCCCTTCCACTTCGCAGAGTCCTTCCCAGTATTCCGGAGTGTACACGGATCTGTTGAATTGATCCTTCGCCTTCGCACGGATTTCCAGGTGGATTCCGTATTCTGGAATGTCTACCGTCCCCGGATATGGAATCCTCACAACGTCTCCCTGACTGTCGATTGCCGTCTCCTCAAACCCCATGGTGAAGTCTTCCAAAGAAAGGCTCTTAACACTTCCATCTGGAAAAACAATTGTCCCAAACCCAACGTTTCTTCCCGGAAAGCTGTAAAGCATTATTTGAGCGCCGTTTTCAAACCTTATGCTGTACCACTCCCAGGGCTTTGCATCAAAATCTCCCCACTGCTGGTCTATCCATGTACTTCCGTGAACTTCATGCCACTCCCCATCGAATTTCATCTCACCCTTTACATCGATATCTGTTATCGAGTAGTAAAAACTCTCTCCGCTCACCATGGGCACCTTTCCATCACCGTGCGCCACCGGCATCTTTCGTGGGCTCAACTCAAGATGAAGCTCCAAATTCCCATCACCGTATATAAGCGTGATATCATCGAGTCCTCCTGACCACTCGATATACAAACTTTGACTCGAATACCTCATACAGAAACCTTGACTGCAGGTGCCAACACCGCTTCCGAAAAAGATCAGAGGCGGTAATATCAGCCATTCCTTGAAATACCTCTTTCCACTCTCGTAATCGTTCACCATGGCGTGCACTAACCACAACTCTCCCACGGGCTGTCCGAATATCCTCGGCCAGTGCTCACCTTGCGGGTCGTACATTCTAAACAACGTTATCTCATATCCAAATCTCCCATCGTTCAAAACCCCAGTTTGATACCACCATTCGGTGGAGTAGTCCCTGTGCGGTGCGAAGTCTTTCGGAAACTTCAAAAGTCCCGCTTCATACTCTTTGGGAAGTGGCGAGCAGCCAAACATAGAGAAAAAGAAAAGCACAATTACAACGAGTACCGAAACCCTTCTCAAACCCGTCACCTCCTGTGACTTTATTATTATAGAGTCCGTGATAGAATTCCAAGCAATGAGACTTGACAGGTACCTATCGAAAGCTCTCGGAATCTCAAGGAGAGAGGCAAAAAGACTTGTAAAATCTGGAAGAGTGAAGATAGGCGATAAAAATAAAATCGCCAAGGATTTTTCCATCAAAATAGATGACGAACAGGTTTTCGTCAATGACAAACCCATAGAAAAACCAAAAGAGAAGATATACATAATGCTCAACAAACCCGCTGGATTTGTTTCGAGTACGAAGGACATAAACCCCACTGTTTTGGACTTAATAGATCATCCGAGAGTGGCCGAACTCTTTCCTGTGGGAAGACTCGATATGGACGCAAAAGGGCTATTGATTCTCACCAACGACGGGCAGTTCGCACATAGGATAATCTCTCCGAAGTACCATGTCGAGCGCGAATACGAGGTAAGAGTTTCAGGCAGCGCGGAAAACGCATTGAAGCTCACAGAAGGCGTAAAGGTTGGTCAGCATTTTTTCAAAGCCAAGAAAGTGGAGATTAACAGAGATGTGGTTAGAATCGTTATATGCGAAGGAAAGCACCATCAAGTGAAACTCATGATGAAGGCTGTGGGACTGGGAGTCGTTGAGTTAAAAAGAGTCAGGATCGGTCCATTAACTTTGGACATCGATGAAGGAGAGTGGCGGGAATTAACCGAATCTGAGGTAAGGAGGTTGATGGGGGCATGAGGAAATCTCTTTTCATTCTTCTCGTCTTCCTATACTCCATCTCCTTCGCAACAGTCCTCGTTTACGGAATACTCGACGAGCCAAAAGCACTGAACGTATGGGTGGATTACGGTCCGCACGCCATAACTTGGTCCAAGTATGTCTTTTCCCACAAATACCGCTCTCTTTACAGATTTGCCCATGTCTCCCTCGACTTCGTTCCGGACCTGGCAGCATCTCTCCCAAAGGTACATCACGAGGGGACATACACAGTCTACGAGATAACTCTTAGAAATGGTCTTAAGTGGAGTGACGGAAGTGCCATCACGGCAGAAGATGTCGTTTTCACACTCAACAGTGCCGCAAAGCTCGTTAAAAACCACGGTCTTGGGGGAAATTGGCATGTGATGGTGGATCCCGAGTTCTTCGAAAGGGCAGAAGCAGCCTCTCAAAACGTCGTGAGAATATACTTCAAGAAAACTGGCGTTCTTCGTGTTGAATACGGAACGCTTATGGCTCCCATAATTCAGAAAAAGTACTGGGAAAGATATGTGAATAGAGTTCTAAGCGGCAAAGAAAAAATAGATTACCTCTATTCCATAGATGCCGTTGAAAATCCGGATCCCGCTTCCGGTCCCTTCACGATCGTCAAATGGGAGAAAGGTGCTTTTATCGAACTCAAAGCCGTTGAGAACTACTTCGATAAGGGTTATACGGAACTCCATTATGAAAACGGTGCGATAGTTTTAAAAGGTCCGGGAGGATACTTTTGGAGAAGCAAAAAAGAATCTGGCGATGTAAAACTCAAGGTCGTCATGGGCCCCTTTGTTGACGGGATAATCTACAGGGTCTATGCGGACAAGGCGTCTGCGGTCCACGCACTCATAACAGGTGAAATAGATATGATACTCTCACCCCACGGATTGCAGGAGGGAGACCTTGAAGAGATATCAACAGCAGGTGGAATAACCGTTATAAGCTCACCGGGCGCGAATCTGCGATACCTTGGATTCAATCTCAGAAGGTATCCGATGAATCTCAAGAGCATGAGAAGAGCCATGCTCTACATCATAGACATGGACTACATTGCATCTCGCGTACTCAAAGGTCAGATCGTTCTCACGGATTCAATCATTCCTCCAACCAATGCATTTTGGAACAATCCAAACGTGAAGCTATTAGATCACTCTCTGAGCCATGTTCAGCGAATGAAAAGAGCCGTTGAAATACTGGAAGAGGCAGGGTTTCGCTGGAAAGTCAAACCCAAATTCTCCGGAAACGAGATCGTCAGAAAGGGCGAGGGACTCATTGGCCCGGATGGCAAACCCTTAAAAGAAATCAAGCTCATAGCTCCAACGGAATCCTACGACCCCGTGAGGGCTTCCATAGCCCTTTATATAGAGAAGTGGGCAAACGAAATCGGCATACCGGTAAAAGCCTACTACATGGATTTCAAAGCCATCTTGGGAAAGGTGTGGGACGAGAAGGATTTCGATATGTACATACTCGGATGGGGAGCATCTATAACCCCTGACCACCTTATAAGCTACTTCAAGTCGGACAGCGAATTCAACCCAACGGGCTACAGTAATCCCCGCTACGACGATCTTTGCGAGCGTCTTATGAGCTCTGACATCCTCAACGCCAGAGCCTATGCCTACGAGATGCAGCAAGTACTCGCAGAAGATCTCCCGTTGATACCACTATACACGCCCGTGATAACTGAAGCTTTTCGCAATTACCTCCACTTTCCGTACCTAAAAACGTTCTCCGGTCTCCAATCCGTCTATGGACTCCCAGCATTCGTCAAAAAGGAGGTAGGCAAGTGAAGGTACTCCATCAGCTCATCTCAAACGAGGTCTTATGGAGCATGACTCTCTCGTTCGTAATAGCCCAGACGATTAAGGGGTTGCTAAAACTTGATGTCAAAGAAGCGTTTTCTTATGGTGGCATGCCGAGCGGGCATGCCGCCTTAGTTGTGGGTATGTCCATATCCATAGGTTTAAACCTCGGATTTAACTCCCCGCTTTTCGCTTTTGCCGTTGGCTTTTCCATGATAGTCTTCTCGGACGCTGTGAGATTCAGACCTAAGGTGGATAAAAAGATGGGTCACACATGGGCCGAAGTTTTCGTGGGAGGCGCTATAGGACTGGCTGTCGCAATCATTCTCCATATGCTTTTAAATAAACTCTGACGCCCTGCAGGTTTATCAGAGGAGAAGGGTATCCCGCGACATTCGCAATACTGAAAGAATAACTCCCACCCAACTCTACTCCCTTTAAAACATAACTCAACCGCATCTCAAAAGTCGCCGGAATGGGTTCCCCCAGCAGGTTCACAGGATAGAAGATGAAGTTTCCTGACGAAGCCAAGTACCCAAGATCATATATAGGAAAGGTTGCCTTCAATCCAAAATTCAGGCCCTCAGGAGGTGTGTACAAAATCTGCGCACCGTAATACAAATAGCCAACCATTTGTGGCTCTTCCTCTCCTGCCGAACTCAAAAGATCGTATCCTCCTCCTCCAATCGCGGTCAACTTCACATTGAAAAAACTCAATCCCATTCCAAACTCTGTCCATCCCCTTTGAGCTGTATAGAGATCGAGCCCTATGTCTCCGAAAAGTTCCAAAAGAACCAAATTCAAATCAAAATTCACACCAAAATAAGGGTAACCCCCCCACACTTCCAGATCTCCTATTTCGTATCCCACCCCAGCTCCCCGTGCAGTGTCGAAAAAGAGGAATGGCTGGGAGAATAGGAGAGAAGTGAAAACAAACGAAAGTACGGCCACGACCCAATATTTCACACACATCACCTCACATCTCCAGAAACTCATCGGCTTTCTTCACTTTAACTTTGAACCTATCCATAAACCTTATCAAGGTTTTCGGCCTTAAAACAAGAAGATTCAACGCGTCATGACTGAGATTTGGCTTTCCATAAGACAGGGAATCTCCGGGAAACATCATATTCGCCACCACATCTGCAACATGCACTATTGCTACCACTTCGGCGTTTATGGAGTCGAGGAACATCTCAGGAGAATGGTGGCCTTCGACCGTTTGGACTATGACATCCGGAAGTCCCCACCTTTCAACGAGCTTCGCTCCTATACTCGTATGGGGTGGTATTTCCAAAAGTTTTTCAGCTTCAAGAAAAGTCCTGTTTTTTGCCGAGGTTATACTGCTTATTGCTCGCATCATTCTCGGGCTTATAACGTCCAGAGCCACCTTCCCTATATCGTGGAGCAGACCGTTTATGAAAAGTTCTTCTTTCACGGGATATCCCAATATTTCCCCGAGCGTCTCGCTTCCAACCGCGACATAGACGAAATGTCTCCAAAGAGATTTCCTATTGATCGCCTCTGTACCATTTGAAGAGAACAGAGAACTATAGGTGAAAACACTCATAGCCAGATTTCTAACGGTTTTGAAACCCAGAATCATTATCGCCTCGCTCAGAACACTTATCCTTCTGGGAATCCCATAATATGCGGAATTGGCCAGTTTCAAGACTTTGGAACTCAAACTCGCATCCATCATTATGGCATCTGCCAGCTCCTGAGCCGAGGCATGAGGATCAGATGCTACGGATATTATCTTTTGAACCACGAAGTCGGGTGAAGGCAATTCCTCAATCCTGTCTATCATCTTGTCTATGGACAGCATACGATCACTCCACCTTCAAAGGTATCTCCACATAGAACTTCGAACCCTTACCTTCCTCACTCTCCACCCATATCCTACCACCATGTAACTCTACTATCTCCTTCACAATGGCAAGCCCCAAACCCGTCCCTGAAATCTCATAAGTTAAAGATGAATCCACCCTGTAGAATTTCTCAAAGATCTTATCCAATTTATCCTCAGGTATTCCTATTCCATTGTCCTCAACAATTATTTGGACTTTTTCTCCTTCATCCTTCAGAACGACTTTCACATAGCTCTCTCCTTCATCCTTTTTCGAATATTTTATCCCGTTACTAATGAGATTCAGCAGGACCTGCCTCATTCTGCTGGGATCAACGTTGGCTTTCAAGCTCCCCTCAGGCAACACAACTTCCAACTTAACACCATTGCTCTTAGCGTATTCACGCATGCTATCCACCGCATCTTTGACGACTTCAACCAGATCCACGTCTCGTCTCTCAAGCTTCAAAGCCTTTCTTTCCATTCTGGAGAAGTCCAGGAGTTCGTCCAGTAGGTTCTCGAGATGCATACTCTCTCTGTAAATTGTCTCCATGAAATCCTTGAGTGTATTCTCATCCAATTCCTTCAAACTATCCAACACCGTTTCAGAATAAGCCTTAATCGCGGCTAAAGGTGTTCGAAGCTCGTGGGATATGTTTGCCACAAACTCCGTCTTCATTCTATCGAGCTGTTTCAACCTTTCGAGTTCTTTGGTGGAAGTGACGTTCATTATGGTGGTAACAGCTTGATAGGTGTTCTGGTACTGCAAAGGCTCAGCTACTATTGAGTAGTATTGTCCCTCTTTTTCATACTCGCCAACCCTTCTAACCTTGGTCTCTATAACCTGTCTTGCTATCTTCAAAGCCTCGTCTTTGAGTCCCTCCACATCCCCTTCTTCCACGAACCTTCGATTCATATAAACGATTTCCCCTTCTTGTGAGACGACTATAACCATCTCCGGGAACGTATCCAATATACTGTGAAGGTATTTCATGGTCTCTTCAACGAGCCTGTTCTTCTCGACCACCTCTTCTAACAATCTGACGTTCTCGGAAACCGTGGAAGATAGGAAAGAAAAAACTCTCAAAGCATCTATTTCTTCCACCCTTGGTTCCTGGGATAAACCTATCAATATTATTCCCAAAACGTCTCCGCCCTTTATCATTGGCAAAAAGCCAACTATCTCCTCCCCAACGGGATAGAAGGAATGGGTTTTGTTATCGAGAGCCCACTCTATCAATTCTGAGAACCTTCCTATATTCAATTCAGAAGAATTAGGATAGATCTTTATGGGCTTTCTCTCCGCATCCAATATGGCCATCCAATTGACATTGACGGTCTTCCTCATTATCCTTATCAACGCCGAGAAAACTTCTTCCGTGGAATGGACGTTGTTGAGTTCCATGATGAAACTCGAAAACAAATTGACGATCTTTTCAGTGCTCCCTATGGTCTCAGCCATGGAAACCACCGTCCTTTTCTGGGCAACTACTCTCCTCGATCTGCACCGTGGCGTGTGAGATGCCCATAGATTCCAATTTTCTGTGTACACTCCTCAATACATCATCGACATTTGAGGAATCTTCTTTCACAACGTGGAGCTCCACATACACTTCTTTTCCATCTGGCGTCCATATGTGCACATGGTGAACATCTCTCACACCTTCTATCCTCTGCAAACCACTTACAACATCTTCAATTGTCCAGCCTTCTGGCACTGCCTGCATCAGAATCTTAGCCGAATCTCTAAGGTTGGGGATAGACATGAAAATCAAATAGAGGGATATGACTATGGATATCAGACCATCGAGAAAATACCAATCTTTAAATATAAATATAATTCCAACGACAACTATAGCCACAGAAGAAAATGTGTCTCCCATTATATGCACAAGGGTCGCCCTAACACTGAGGCTCTCGTGGGCATGGGAATGTAAGAACAGAAGGGTCAAGAGATTTCCTATTAAACCCACAACCGCAACTGGAAGCATTACAGAAAGCCCTATTTGTTCGGGATTTAGCAATTTTTTCACACCCTCAAAAAATATGAAAGATCCAACTATTATCACGAACGTGGAAACGACCATGGCCGATACAATCTCCGCTCTTTTATATCCATAAGTGAATCTCTCATCTTCGGGTCTTTCCGCGATCTTAGCACCCCAGTATGAAAACAAAATCGACAACACATCACCGGAATTGTGGAGAGCATCGGAGAGCAGGGCAACGCTTCTGGAGATTATCCCTCCCACGACCTCGGCGGCTACTATGAAGATGTTGAAAATAGCAGACCACAAAAGCTTTTGTGCTCTGTGCACATTTTTCACCTCAAAATCAACGTCATTTTTGTAGAAATGGATCCGGGCTCTGGATACTGATCAACGACCACCTTACCTTCCCCCACTTTTTCAAAAGGTATGCCCTTTTCTTTGAGCACCTTCTCTGCCTCTTTGAATCCCATCCCTCTGAGGTCTGGGATACTTATAAATTTAGGCGGATCCCCCACATCGACGAGCAAGTACAACCTGTCCTTTCTCATATAAACCCCCGCCACTCTTCCATCTTCTCCTGGCAACCTCATTTTCGATATCCCGTACTTAACCTTTAAAAAGCTTAAGGCTTCCTTGACGAACTCGAAAGATATCCCCTTAATTCTCTTCACAAGCATATTCAAATTCACGCTGGTGGTGTACACCTCGACCTTTCTCCCCTTAAAAACTCTCATGCCTGGTCTCGGAAATGTACCTATTACCTTTCCCTCTCCAGTAATATCTGGCATCAAACCAGCGTTATAGAGAGTCTTACTCGCCTGCTCGGTCTCCATCCCAACAACATCTGGCACTTTGACTGTTTCCAGCCAGCCATGCCACACTTCCATGGTGAGATAAAAGACAAACCCACCTATAAAGAAACCCAAAAAAAGAAATAGTAAAGTGGTCAAAACTCCCCTCATATCTTCTCCAATTATACCCCAGGGTTTACATTGTTTTCTCAAAAGAGATCGATCTCTGTCGATTATAGAGATGTAGGAGAGATATGGGGGTGACAAGATGATCGAAAAGATAAGAGGTGTGGGAGGACCTCAATCTATAAAAGGAGTGCAGGGCAAGAAGGCAGAAAAATCTAAAGGGAAGAAGGTAGAAGGGGAAAGCCTCAATACCGAGGGCAGAGATTTTTTGAATAAGATCATGGAAGAAGCCCGGCAAATACCTGATATAAGAGAAAAGCTGGTAGAAGAGATGAAAAGGGCCGTTGCAAGCGGCACTTACACCGTAAAACTCGACGAGATCGTGAAAAGGATGTTGGGAGGCGAGTGAAACGTGATAGAACATGTGGTCAACGTTCTGGAGAAAGAGAGAGACCTCTTCGAAAAACTGAGAAAGTCTATATCGAGGCAAAGAGATGCCATGCTTGCCAAGAGGCTTGACGAAATGGAAGCCGCTTTGAATGAGACGGAGAAGTTGGTCTTCGAGATAGGGAAGATCGACGAAGAAAGACACAAGCTCTTCGATTTGCTCAAGAAAAAGGCTGGCCTCCCTTCCAATGCGCCCTTTGAAACTCTCCTGTTCCACCTTAAAGGAGAAGAGAGAGAAGCTTTTGAAAATTCCGTAACCAAATTCCTGTGGACACTCAATGAGCTGGCACAAGACCTTCAGGGAATAAAAGACGTATTGGAATTCGAAAATTCGTATTTTGAGTTTCTCATGAACTTAATACATGGGGAGAGTTCCAATGCAACCTACTCCAAAAAAGGCGAAGTTAGGGCAGAAACCGAAGGAATCTTCGATGCGAGGTGGTGAATATGAGGATAACCGACTGGATGATAAGAAGTAACATTCTCTACGACATACAATCAACTTTGAGGAGAATAGATAAATACCACAGGCAACTTTCGAGTGGAAAAAAAGTACAATATCCGAGCGATGATGCCGTCATTGCTACCAGAGCGTCCAACATTCAAAGCAGGTTGAGGGAGCTCGATCAATACAAAAGGAATGTAACCCATGTTAGAAACGTTTTGAGTTCTTATGATTCGATCTCCCAGGAGCTCTCAGCGATGTATCAGAGAATAAGAGAGCTTCTGGTGAAAGCCTCCAATGACACTTTAAAACCGGAGGACAGAAAAGCGATTGCGGATGAGTTCAGGGAAATTCTCGACCATTTTGCAACCGCCGCCAACACCATGGTGGGGGGAGAATACATATTCGGTGGCACCAAAACGGACACTCCACCCGTTGCGAAGGAAAACGGAGAATGGAAAATAGCCCTTCCAGCAGAATCGAGCCAGAGAAAAAGCGTGACCATGTTCGGGATGAGTGTGGATTACGGGCTCACAGTTAACGATATATTCAAGTTGGACAACGGCGAGGACATATTTAAAGCCATGAAAAACATCATAACTGCTCTTGAAAACAACGATCTGGATTACATCAAAAACGTGGCTTTGGGAGAAGTCGACTATTTCGAAAAAAAGGCCATGGAAAGCTTTGCAACAGTTGGTGCTACATCGAGAAGCTTGGAACTCGTGGAAAAAAGAATAGGAGACCTGAATTTCTTCTTCACCGAGTACCTTTCTAAAGAACAGGATGCGGATCTGACAGAGGTTGTTACAAAACTCTCCATGCAGAACGCCATCCTTCAGGCTGCCTTGAAGTCTGGTGCCATGGTTCTTGAAAAAACACTCGTTGATTTCGTCTGAAAGGAGTGATCCACGTGATGTATAAGACGAAATTTGGAGAGATCGATATCAAAGAGGAGGAAATCCTCACCTTTGAGGATGGATTACCGGGATTTGAGCATCTCACCAAATTTGCCATAATTTCCAGAGGGATGGATCCAATAATGTGGCTCGTATCCCTCGAAGATGAAAACGTTGCACTCCCTGTGATAAATCCATGGATAGTACGAGTGGACTACAAAGTAGATGTACCAAAAGACGCCGTCGAAAGCTTGGGCATACAAAAAGAAGAGGACGTTCAGGTGTGGGCCGTATTGGTTATACCAACTGATTCTCCCGATAACATGACGATAAATCTCCTCGCCCCCATAATCGTAAACACGAAAAACGGAAAGGCCGCTCAGGTGGTCTTAGACAACCCCGAATACGATATAAGGCATTACGTGAAGGAGGAAATGGAGAGAAGCAAAGGAATCCTTGAAGAAGCAAATTCTCAAACGGTTGAGAGGTGAGATTCGGTGGCAGATCTGACGCTATTTGCACTCTTAAACACCTCTTTACTCGGAGTTTACACACATAAATTAGCCATGGATGTAACTGCTCACAATGTGGCGAATGCCAGTACTCCTGGCTATTCGCGGCAGCGCCCGGAAATAGAAGCCATGCCACCGATACCCATGACGACGCTCACCCAACCTTCCTATCCCCTTCAAATAGGAACCGGGTCGAGGGTAAAGACCATAATAAGAGTTAGAGATGAGTTTTTGGACGTTCAATACCGCCAGGTCAACAACAGGTACAACTTCTGGGATACGACGCTTTCCAACCTTCATTTTCTCGAGCAGCTCTTTGCCGAACCCGGAGAGAACGGCATAAGATACCTCTTTGACATGTTTTGGGCAGGGTTGGAAGAAGTCATAAACGATCCGAGCAACGTGGCGGCCAAGCAAGAGCTCATCTCCAGGGCAAAGGTTTTGGCAAACAACCTGAAAGATCTCTACCACAGAATAGACCAACTCCGTGATGACATAAACGATGAGATCCAGCAACGTGTGAATTCGATAAACTCCATGCTCCACCAAATCGCAGAACTCAACAACAAAATAAGAATAGGAATGGTCATGAAAGCCCCGCCGAATGATCTCATGGATAAAAGAGACTTGCTTTTGGACAAGCTTTCAGAGCTCGTTGACGTACACTACAAAGTGGGTGAGGACGGTCAAATATTCCTCAGAATAGGAGATCAACTGGTTGTAAACGGTGGTACGGTGAATGAGATAAAACTGTATGAGAGGCCCTATGGCAAGGGCTATTACGAGTTATTCGTGGGTTCCTCAAAGCTCCACATCTACGATGGAAAACTGAGGTCCCTGCTCGATTTGCGCGATAACACCCTTGTTAAATACATGAACAGGTTGGATGAGTTCGCACTATTCCTGGCCGACAAACTCAATTTAATTCACAGAGATGGATTCACATCGCAGGGAACGACCAACATCGACTTCTTCAAACCGATAGCCGCTTCAGGCGGAGACCCTGCTATATTTAGGATAATGGGAGTTAGAAAGATGGTAGGCGGTCCCATCCAGTTTGTAACGGGATTGCATGGTTACGACAATCAAAATGACATTCGTAACACACCGTTCGCTCAAAAAGGCATGTTGGTTCTTTTCGACGGTAGTGGTAACTTTGGAGAAATGAACATAAACTCAGGTGATACTATCTCAGATGTCCTTGGAAACAGCATTACCGCAGGCTCCAGTCAGGTGACCTTCTACACGGGACAGCATTCCCCAGAGGAAGGCGTTACAAAGTACCGCTTTTACATCGACGAAACAGGAGATAACAACCTGAACGATGAGCTTTTGATAGACGTTACTGGCACGGTCTTGAAGACTATGGGACTCCCGACAACCACGAAAAAGCTCATTGTTATAAGTGAAGACAACCTTTCATCGATTGCAAACAAAAGCTTCTTGATAAAAGTCAGCTATGGAGAGACAGGACTTCCACCTGAAAACTTCACGATGAGCTTTGGAAATTCACCCACTCTGAGCGACATCGAAACTCAAATAAATTCAAACCTTTCAGGCCTAAAAGCCCATGTTTATACCGATCCCAATTCCGGTAAAAGTTTTCTAATACTTGCACCGACTTCTAATATCAACTTCGATCTGAATAACGTGACAATAGATGACCAAGATGGATTCTTTACACTGGTAAACGCCCAGACACAGGACTTCGTGGTGCTCGATCCAAAACCAACCCTTGAAAACATTTTCAACGGTTCGACGAACTTCGACCCGACCACCGGTTTTGAAATAACCATAGGAGAGACTTCCATACACGTGGATCCAACAACTGATACCTTGAGTGATCTGGCCGAGAGAATAAACAACTCGAATACCGGCGTTCTCGCAGATGTGACACCACACGGCAAATTCGTCTTGAGAGCATCGAGAATGTACGACTTCGACCTGAGAATGGTCACGATAGAAGCTCCGCAAGGATTCTGGGAAGGCATAGGCTTCACTGACTACGACAGCAATCCTGGAAACTTCAGTGCAGACTGGAGTACAAATGACACCATAACATCTCCCACACAGGACTACTCCACCATAAGGAACAAACTCTCTCTGAGTGAATTTCTCACATTCGATAGAGCACCTGAAGGAGAGCCTCTTAAAATCGTGGAACAATTCGATCTCTCGAGCACAGTCGAATACAGTCCTGAGAACATAGCTCTCGACATCGGATACGTACATCCAAACACCGATTGGAACGCGATACAGATAACACCCACTGGTCCTTCGAACACAGATATACTCAAGCTCCTTTCAAAAAGCAGATTCGAAAAGCTGTTAGATGATGGAAAAGTTTCACTTGGCCAGTACTTCGGAGCCGTTGTAGCCGAACTCGGTGTTGAAGGTGAACTGGCCAACAAAATGAAGGTGAACAACGAGATCTTGAGAAAAGAGATAGACAACGCAAGAGAAACCGTTAAAGGAGTATCTTTGGACGAAGAGATGGCGAACATGATAAAGTACCAGCACGCTTTCAACGCCGCAGCGCGCGTCATATCTGCAGTTGATGAGATGATCGGTAGGGTAATAGATCGTCTCGGAGTGGTAGGAAGATAATGTGCAGAATGATAGGTTTTTCAGCCCAAAGTGATATTCCCATACAGCCGTTTTTAGAAAGACTGCTTGAAATGGCGAAGTATGGTAAAAGGGCACCCCACCCGGACGGGTGGGGATATTTCGCTCTGAGCAGTAGCGGCTTGGTTTCTTACGTTAAAACTTCTCGCCCAATATTCGAAAGCGAAATTTCAAGCGTATTCAAAGCAAAACTTTTAATAGCACACGCAAGAAAAGCCTCCAAATCCACCCTCAAAGGGAACGATCAAGCCCATCCCCTGATGCTAATGAAAAACGAAGACGTCTATGTACTCGCCCACAACGGGTTCATCGAAGCACCGTCAGGGGAATTAGGTATGGATAGCGAATACATTCTGCGCATCTTTTCAAAACACGGGCCAATCGAAGGAGCCAATCGTCTCCTTTCAGAATCTTACAAATCCCTGAACTTCCTTTTGTTTCACAACGACACTCTTTATGCTTTCAGAGCCTGCAGAGAAAACTGTGACTATTACACTTTATTTTTAAAGGAAGAAAACGGGGTTGCTATAATATCATCGGAAAGTGATGGGAGGCTTCTCAAAAACGGAGAACTCGTTGAATTGAGAAATGGGAGGGTTGCAGGGAAATGGCTTCTAAGAACTGGATAACCGCCGATACAACTTTTGAGGAGATAGCTGAATCCTATTCTTATCTGATAGGCCCGCTCCTTGAAATGGGGATAAAAGTGATAGTGTGCGGAGATGTCCAATGGGGCACGCTTGGAGAAGAAGTCAAAAAACTCGGACTCGATCTCAATGAAGTATTGGAGAAACTCAACAAGATCGTGGAAGAAAAAGGAGGGCCAGAAAAGGGTATCGGCATAAAGCTCAATATATGAAGAGCTTCTTGAAATGAAAAAAGCGGGCCATCGAGCCCGCTTTTGGCGTGCCCGGCGGGATTTGAACCCGCGGCCTCCGGATCCGGAGTCCGGCGCTCTATCCAGCTGAGCTACGGGCACTTGACCCTTATCATCTCTCCGTTCCTCTTTAAAAGATCCTTCACTCTATCAGGTTTGGAACTCAGGATTATATCATAGTCCCCTTCCAGAAACTGTTCCATCCTTTCAACAAAACGCACTCTCTTTTTGAAGAGATAAGCCACATAGGGATCACTCTGGAGCACATCAAGTCTTTTCGCTTCTATCGAATCCAAAACCCCTGGATCACAAACCTCGTGTATCAGAACGCTCTCTGCGCTGATCTTTGGAATGGTCAGCTTGGGAAGCTCATCATACATCATGAAAGCAGCTTCGGGATTCCTCAAATAATTCTCGAGTATCAAAGAAGCACTAACTGCATCTACAGAAACGTTGCTTTTAGTTTCCTTTAAAATGGAATGTGCCATCTTCGTGGAAAGCCTTTCATCCACCAAAAAAACTGGAATTTTGCCAAGGGAAAACCTTACTTTCTCCGCGAATTCTATCACTGTAAAGGTCTGGCAAGAGTATCTTCCGCTCATGGAAAGTGGCAGTCCAAACACTAAAACGTCCGGTTTGAGCTCTCTCAAAAACTCAGCAAGCTCTTCTTTTGGTACAACCGTGCTACTGCTCGGATTGCTCTCACCCCATGCAACCCCACACCTCTTCTGCCCGTAATCCACGGAAACGATCACTTCAGATGATCACCTCGTGATCTTGGAGAATTTTCAGAATTTCTCGCACCTGAGAAGAGGCGACTTTTTCGTTTATCTCCCTTTCGTACGTTTTTTCTATCTCTCCATCGTACTCCTTTGGCTCAATATCATATGCCAGGATGAACGTTAATGACGTTCCATCCAAAGTTGGGTATATGGAATCCAAAAGTTCGTAAGGGGTTGTGGGGTACGAAAGGAAAGATATCTCACCATTTCTCAAAAAAGTTGGCAACCCATCAGAGCTGGGCGTGGAAGAAAACCTCCTGACGCTACCCCTCTTTATCAGATTCACCATCGAAGCCCTCTGGAAGCGGTTCAAAGCATGAGAGTAAATCTGGCCATCTGTCAGAGAAGAGAATTGCTCCGGATCATCTGCCACAATGACGAAATTTCCGTAAGCCGGCTTGTAATTTTTTCCCCTCATATCCTGTATACGCATTTCTTCCTTATGAAACTTTGCCCTGAGCTTTTTAAACCTCATATCCTTGAGCAAAGACTTTATCCCCTTGGGTATCCTCGTCCCTACGGCAAACTTGTTATCAATCTTCGCGATTTCTTTTATGAAATCCTCCACAATACCTATTCCTCTCAGTTTCATCAAAATCTGAGGTTCAATCAGTACAACCAAAGAGTCTGCAGAACCTCTCTCCAAAAACTCTCTTATCGTTAAAAACTTCTCTCTACGGATCTCCGCGTGTCTTAGAAGAGAACGATAAACACTCTCTACTATCTGTAGGCAGCATCCTACAAAAACGGAACCTTTTGCCATGAGTCTACGAAGAACGGCATTCCTGGCTCTTATGTCAGAGAAAACCACTCCACCAGAAAATTCATCCCACAGAAGTTCAGAAGCCTTCCTCTTCACCATGAGTTCTTCTTTGTCTATCCTTTCCTCCACTCTTCCTATGACAAGACTATCCATCTCTTCCACGCCACTCCTGAATCTCGCATCGAAAATCTTGAGCTTGGGCGAGAAGAAATCCGGCTCTATTTCACCGATGACATCTATTTTAACGGTACCTTGCTTTATCAAGAGTGAATGATCTGGATCAAGACCCATCCAGACTGCGGTGATCTTCCTTCCTTTCTTCCTTAAAGTAAGATTCACGGAATTTCCACCGTCGAAAAATGAGGCTTTCTGTATGTTCATGTCTTTTATGAGAAAAGTCAGAGGTGGATTACCCAAACCGAAAGGTTCAAACAGGTCTATTACCTCAAACAAAGATGGATTCACATCTTCCATATCTATGACAGCATCTACATCGATCACTTCTTCCTGTCTTTCAACACTCAGAGATGCGACTTTCTTTTTCAAATCCTCAAAACCCGATTTTTCTATTGTAAAACCAACTGCCATAGAGTGTCCCCCAAACTCGACGAAAAGGTCTTTCAATTCTTGGAAGATCTCCATCACGCTCACACCGTTGACACTCCTTGCCGATCCCTTACCAACACCATTTGAAAATGAGACGACTATAGCGGGTTTTTTAAACTTGTTTGCTATCTTGCTGGCGACGATCCCTATAACTCCTATATGCCAATTTTCCCCCCCAACTACTATCACGGGATTCTTGTAGAGTTCGTTCTCCATGACCATATTCAGAGCTTCCTTGAAGATGTCGTTTTCAATAGCCTGTCTCAAAAGGTTGTGTCCAAAGAGCGCTTCTGCCATCTTTTCCGCTTCTTCTTCATCTTCAGCCACAAGCAGCTTAAACGCATCGTAGGCGGAACCCATTCTCCCGGCTGCGTTGAGTCTCGGCGCTATCTTGTAACTGATATCCCTCGATCTCACCTCAGATAATGAAAGTTTTTCAACAAGCTTTCTGAGGCCATGCCTAACCTTTCCTATCTTTCTCAAACCTTCTTTCACGTAGTACCTGTTCTCTCCCACAAGAGGAACCATATCAGCCACAGTTCCCAACGCGACGAGATCCAAAAGATCTCTCAAATCATCAAGTTCAAGTCCAAACACATTCCCAAGTGCCTGAACCAGCTTGTAGCCAACGCCGACTCCCGCCAGTTCTTTAAAAGGATAAGGATCATCAGGCCTGTGAGGATTAACCAAAGCATCTGCAGGAGGGAGTTTCTCCATTACTTCATGATGGTCGGTTATAACCACCCTCATTCCTAATTTTTTCGCCAATTCGACGCTCTCGTACGCTGTGGTACCACAGTCCACTGTGAGCAGAACCGTGAAACCTTTCGAAGCGAATTCTTCAACGGCTTGGGGACTGATTCCGTATCCATCGCTCATCCTATCCGGTATATAAACTTGAACATCCCAACCCCTGGATTTCATAAAGGTGTAGAGTAGAGCCGCACCAGTTATCCCATCCACATCGTAATCGCCGTGGATCAGAATCTTCTCCTTCTTTTTCCAGGCACCTATGAGAACATCCACGGCCTTTTTCATATCCTTCAAAAGGAAGGGATCTCCCACCAAATCTTCGGAGGGATTGAGAAACTCGTCGAGATTTTCTATCTGTCTTCTCAAAATTATTTCGGCGGCAAGCAAAGGTATATCATACTTACGGGAGATAGCCTTGGCTTTCTCCTCATCTACATCCTTTATAACCCACCTCGCCATCCTTCCCCTTCTCTCTTGTTTTTATTTTTTAACGATTATACCATTAAATTTGTTAACTTCCCACATTCGAATTCTTTGCATCTATTTTCCCTGAAAATCACGAAATATTTTCCAAAACCAAGCGAGGACAACCCCTGATAGCTTTTTTCTCCCAATTTCTCCGATACTTTCTGTTTTTTATCTACACCGATTGTGCTATCATAATGAATAGTTATTACCATATTCATATAAATTAGTATTAACGATTCATCTCTTTCTCAAAAGGGTGATATAGTATGGTTGATTCAGAAATGAGAATCCTCGAAGCCGCAATTGAGCTATTCGGAAGATTGGGAATAGAAGATGTATCGATAACTCAAATAACGCGATTGGCAAGGGTGAGCAACACCACTTTCTACAAGCACTTTCATGGGAAAAATGCTCTTGTCGAAAGGATTTTCGAGCTTGGCATTGAAAGGCTCGACAAAGAGCTGAAAGTAAAGGGGTTTTCGAAAAGCAGCAAATTGACCCGACTAATAGAAGACTACGTCTTCTTTGTGGCTGAAAATGTCGACATATGCCGAATACTTCACGAGGCCGAATTCACCTACACAAAACTCCCTCTGAGCATAAAGAACGTCCTCATGAGCAAGATGGCCGAACTCAGACTACCTTCCAGGGATGAACTCTTCTGGTTTATGTGGGGATCAACAAGGTTTGTAACGATGTGGTGCTTCTTCTGGAAACACAAATGCGAAGACGAAATGTTCCAGCAGCTAATGGAATTCATCGAAAAAGGCATAGACCCCAACGCACATGAATTGGACAAAAGAGTTTTTGACATCCACATCCAGCCCGTTGAAATCGATATCGACACCACGAAGGTTAAGCTTTTGGCCTCAGCGGAAAAGCTCTTCGGAGAGAGGGGATTCAAAAAAACCCAGATATCGGATATAACACGGAAAGCCGGTTTAGGTCTCGGAACCTTTTACGTCTATTACGAAACCAAAAGAGAGATACTTAAAGAACTCGTGAGTAGGATAAATTCCACTTTGAGATACACACTGAAGAACGCTGTAAGCCACTTCAAAGATAGAAGGGATGCAGAGATAGCAGGCTACAACGCCTTTTTGAGATTCTTTTCCGTTCACGGCGGCGTGTACCGCATAGTGAGAGAAGCGGAATTCGTATTGCCCGACGCGGCTTTGAGTTATTACAAAAAGATATACGAAAGCTACGTACCACCTCTTCAAAAGGCCATAGAAAAAGAGCAAATAAATCCCTTCGATCCCTCCTACCTGGCTGTGTTTCTCATGGGTATAGGACATTTCATGGGAGAAGACCTCCTACTCGTTGAGAAGAGGAAAAAGAGGGATTTCTCAAAACCCTTAAAGGGACTGGCGGGGTACCTATTCAAAGGCTTAGGGGGTTGATAGCTTTGGAGTACAAGGAAGAATACAAAAGAAAATTGACCGATATAGAAGAAGTTTTGCACCTCATAAAACCGGGAATGACCGTTGTAGCCGGAATGACACCAATGGAACCTCAGCTATTTCTAAGCCAGGTACACAAAGCAAGAGCAGACGATGTAAAGATATTTACCTGCCTGAACATGAAACCTTATCCGTTTTTCTACGAAGAGACACCATCATCTTTTGAGAACAATTCCTGGTTCTTCGGACATTACAACAGAGAAGCCATTAAAAAAGGCATTTTGAAAACCCATTACGTTCCAAACAACTTGCATCAAGCTGGAACGGATTTCATTCAGACAAGAAAAGTAAACATGTTCGTTGGCGTGGCTTCTCCGATGGATAAGAACGGATTTTTCACACTTTCCGCCAGTGTCGTGTACGAAAAGGATATATTAGAAGCGGCGGATATAGTGGTTTTGGAGGTAAATCCGAACGCCCCAAAAACCCACGGTGACACTTCCGTTCACATAAGAGAAGTGGATTACATCGTGGAAGTCGATTACCCTCTCCCCGAAATCCAGCCCTCCAAAGCAGGAAAAGAAGAACGGGCGATAGCAAGACACATATCCGAGCTCGTGGAAGATGGAAGCACCCTCCAGCTCGGCATCGGCTCCATTCCCGATACGGTGGCCAGATTCTTAGAAAGCAAGCGAGACTTGGGAATTCACACGGAAATGCTTACAGAGTCCATGGTGGATCTGTTCGAAAAGGAGGTGATAACAAACTCCAAGAAAACCCTGTGGAAAGGTAAATTCGTATGCACATTCGCTTTTGGCACGAGAAAACTCTACGACTTTGTGAATGACAACCCAGCCGTTATGTTCTTCAGAGGCAGCTATGTGAACGACCCCTATGTTATAGCACAAAACGAAAAGATGGTAAGCATAAACACGGCCTTAATGGTCGATCTGACTGGAAACGTGTGCTCCGAAGGGATTGGAAAGACGCACTACAGCGGTACAGGGGGGCAGTTGGACACGCATAGGGGAGCCATCATGAGCAGAGGAGGAAAGGGAATTATTGCCTTAAAATCCACTGCAAAGGGAGGAGAGATATCTAAGATCGTTCCATTCCTTCCTGAAGGCTCTCCAGTGACGATCCCAAGACAAGATGTGGACTACGTAGTAACTGAGCATGGAATAGCTCATCTCAGGGGAAAGAGCGTGAAAGAGAGAGCACTCGAAATGATAAACATAGCCCACCCGGATTTCAGGGAATGGTTGAAAAAAGAGGCAAGTAAACTCGGACTTCTGTGAGGTGATCTAAATGAATGTCTACATAATAGGAGCGAAGAGAACTCCCATCGGCAGGTTTGGAGGGGCTTTTAAGGATGTCCCCGCACCTGATCTTGCTGCAGCGGCCGCAAAGGCAGCCATTTCACAAGCTGGCATAGAGCCAAAACAAGTTGATGAAACAGTTGTTGGAAACGTCCTAATGGCAGGACAGGGAATGGGACCAGCCCGGCAGGTAGCCATAAACACAGGGATTCCCGTAGACAAGCCTGCCTATACCGTGAACATGGTTTGTGGAAGCGGAATGAAAGCAATAATGCTCGGGGCTCAAAGCATTGCCTTAGGAGAAGCCCAAGTTGTGCTGGCAGCTGGCATGGAAAACATGTCTCGTGCCCCATTTTTGCTGCCATATAGCATTCGCTTTGGCATGAAATTTGGGGACCTTAAAGCCATTGACAGCATGATCTGGGACGGGCTCACGGATGTTTTCAACGGTGTGCACATGGGACTCACAGCAGAGCATCTTGCAGAAAAGTATGGAATAAGCAGGGAAGAGCAAGATCAGTTCGCATATTGGAGCCAGATGAAAACGAAAGATGCCACCCAGAGCGGAAAGTTCAAAGAAGAGATTCAGCCCATAGAAGTCACGGTAAAAGGAGAAAAAATCACTGTGGACACGGATGAACACCCGCGGCCCGACGTCACACTTGAAAAACTCTCCAAATTAAAACCCGCCTTTAAAAAAGATGGAACTGTTACTGCGGGAAACTCCAGTGGAATAAACGATGGAGCGAGTGCCGTAATCCTAACTTCTGAGGAATTTGTGAAAGCACATGGCATAAAACCTCTCGCGCAGATAGTGGCTTTCAGCCAAGCAGGGGTCGATCCCATGGAAATGGGTCTCGGTCCAGTTCCGGCAGTCATCAAGCTGCTGGAGAAAACTAAAATGGATCTTGATGCGATAGAGCTGATAGAACTAAACGAAGCTTTTGCAGCCCAAAGCATTGCTGTAGTAAGGGAGTGGAGCAAGACTTTTAACCTCCCGGAAGACAGAATCAAAGAAATACTGAACGTAAATGGCGGTGCGATAGCGCTCGGCCATCCAATAGGCGCCTCTGGAAACAGGATAGTAGTCACGCTGCTCTACGAAATGATGAGAAGAAAGGTCGAATATGGTCTTGCCACCCTATGCATCGGCGGGGGAATGGGAACGGCTATCCTCATTCGGCTCAAGGAGGGATAACGATGAAACTCAAGGGAAAGGTCTGCATAGTAACAGGCGGAGCCAGCGGAATAGGCAAAGCAACTGTGAAACTCTTTCTCGAAGAAGGGGCCATTGTTATAGCTTGCGATGTGAACGAAGAAGCTCTTAAAAACCTTGGCAGCGAATTTAGCCAATTCAAAGATAGGCTCGCTCTTGAAAAACTTGATGTAAGGGATCTTAAGGCGGCACAGGACTTGGCAAAGAGAGTTTACGAGAGATTCGGAAAGATAGATGTTTTGATAAACAACGCTGGGGTCACAAGAGATGCCATGCTCGAGAAGATGCGTGAAGAGGACTGGGACTTCGTCATAGACGTGAACCTAAAAGGCGTTTTCAACATGACCAAGGCGATTTATCCCTACATGCTCGAAGCTGGAGAGGGAAGCATAGTGAACACATCTTCCATAGTGGGAATATTCGGAAACATAGGCCAGACGAATTATGCCGCATCGAAAGCCGGAATCATAGGTATGACGAAAACATGGGCGAAGGAATTTACAAGAAAAGGAGCGAAGATAAGGGTGAACGCGGTTGCCCCCGGTTTCATAATGACTCCCATGGTCGAGAAGGTTCCCGAGAATATCTTAGAGAAATTCAGAGAAAAGATTCCTCTGAAGCGGTTTGGAAAGCCCGAGGAAGTTGCAAGACTTTATCTATTCCTTGCTTCCGATGATTCCAGCTACATCACAGGTCAGGTAATTGGCATAAATGGCGGATTAGTATTGTGAGGGAGGTGAAGAACTATGAAGAAATTAGCTGTTCTGTTGATACTCGTTTTAGGGGTGGTCGGACTTCTTGCCGAAGACGGCGTCTATCCTGACAAAGTCGTCATAGGGAGCTTCCAGGCACTCTCCGGGCCATACGCGGTGATAGGGCAAGGCATGACAAAGGGAATGAAAGCCTATTTCAACTGGATAAACGAACAGGGAGGCATCTACGGTAGGAAGATAAAGCTTATAGTGGCCGATGATCAGCTCAATCCTTCAAAGACTGTGGTAGAAGTGAAACGCTTGGTCGAAGAAGACAAGGTATTCGCCATAGTTGGAGGTCTCGGTACTTATGGATGCCTTGCAGTCATGGATTATCTCAACAGCAAAGGAATACCTTTTGTGTACCAGGGCTCGGGTTCTTCGAAACTCTCCCATCCCCCAAAGAAATACGTGTTTCCGGTGCAACCAGATTACCTTCTCGAAGGCCAGCTCATTGCCAAGTTCTTGATGGAAAAACAGGGAATAAAAGATGTTGCCGTGATCTACATGAACAACGATGTCGGTAAAGAAGGACTCACTGGTATAAAGAAAAGGCTCACTCCCACTCTTGAGATACCGTATAACCCACTCGAGACCGACTACAGTTCACTGGCATTGAAAGTTATGGATAAAAACCCGCGCGCAGTCGTTATATACGGCTTTATAACCGATACATTGAGGTGGATAAAAACGCTAAAAGACTACGGCTACGACGGCCTCATAGTCACCATCTATCCAAACGCCGATCCCGCATTTGTGAAACTCGGCGGAAAGTATGTGGAAGGTGTCATAGTCACGGGATGGGTTCCCATTCCTTCAAAAGACAATCCCGAATACACCAAGGATTACCAAAAATTCGTCGAGATATACCAAAAAACCTACCCCAACGAAATTCCATCATCTTACGCTGTAGCCGGTTTTATCGCTGCGGAAGTCTTCACAGAAGCTCTGAGAAGGGCTGGCAAAGATCTGACTCGTGAAGGCTTGGTAAAAGCACTCGAGAGCTTTAACCACTGGAATGGAATCATGGCGAAAGACATAACATATGGTCCCAACAGAAGGAGGGGAAAATCCTCCATGTATTTCATAAAGATAGAAAACGGCTTGTTCGCTCCAATAACAGGACTCTTGAGTGTGGAGGGTGATTGATGAACATCTTGGAAATACAAAAGATGAATGTGTGGTTCGGAGGACTGCACGCGGTCAGTGATCTGAATATGCGAGTGGCAAAAGGGGAGATTCATTCCTTAATAGGACCGAACGGAGCCGGAAAAACCACCGTCTTCAACGCGATAATGAATATCGTAAAAAAGAGTGGAAGAGTGGTTTTTAGCGGCATAGACATAACGAATAAGAAAACACACGAAATCGCGGCTCTTGGAATAAGGAGATCTTTCCAAAACGTACACCTCTTCAAATACATGACGGTCCTGGAAAACCTCTTAGTTGGATACCATACAAGCTATGAGATTGCTCTCAACGTTAAAAAGCTTTTATACGAAGAGAGGAGGGCCTATAGAAAGGCATTCGATGTTGCAGACCTCCTTGAAATAAAAAACAGGCTGGGAGTACCAGCCCTCCTCCTTCCTTACGGCGTGCAAAAAGTCGTTGAAATCGGGAGGGCTCTTATGTCAGATCCCAAGCTTTTGATGATGGACGAGCCAGCGGCTGGTTTGACGGAATCAGAGACGGAATGGCTTCATTCGATCATAAAACGCATAAATTCCGAACTTGGAATCACGCTGCTTTTGATAGAACACGATATGAAATTGGTAATGGGAATCTCCGACACCATCACCGTTATGGATTTCGGGAAAAAGATCGCCGAAGGGACACCACAGCAGATAAAGGAAGATGAAAGGGTTATAAAGGCATACCTCGGCGAGGTGATTTCGTGAATCTCAATCAAATCATCTTGGGGATAGTTACGGGAAGTTACTACTCGCTCGTTGCACTTGGACTCGTGCTCATCTACAAAGTATCTGGCATCGTCAACTTCGCATTCGGCAACATGGGAATGCTATCCGTGTATGTGGCACTCCAAATCCTGGGGTTTGGACTCTCACCGGCAGCGGCTTTTTTGATAGTCATTCCGATTTCCATGCTCATCGGTTTCGCTGTGGAACGATTCACCATTAGACCCCTTAAAAACATCTCCCATGGAAGCATGCTTATCGTAACACTGGCACTCATGATGATATTAGAAGGGTTTGCCGTTCAGATCTGGGGTGCGGATTACAAAAGCTTTCCCAAGCTCGTTTCCGGAAAGCCCCTTTTGTTCAGAGTCATGGGCGGGCTGCTCCTGCTCAGAAGACAGGATATACTCGTCCTCAGTCTCTTAGCTGCCGTAGGACTTTTTCTCCTGATATTTCTGAAGTACACGAAATTCGGGATGGCAATAAGGGCTACGTCGGAAGATGAAACCGCTGCCAACCTAATGGGCGTGGACACGGCAAAAGTGTCGGCACTCGTTTGGATGATGAGTTCTGCCATCTCAACCACCGTCGCCGTTCTGGGAGCCCCCAAGACCTATGTCTCACCCAATATGATGATTTACTACCAGCTCCAAGGATTCACAGCTGCTGTCCTGGGCGGATTTGAAAGCCTATCCGGTGCAATAGTCGGTGGGATCCTGCTTGGAATCTTGGAAAACTTCGTGGCACTCTATCTGGGAAACGAGTTCAAACCAACCATCTCCCTGGCAGTGATAATCACGGTATTAATGCTTAAACCTGAAGGCTTATTTGGAAGAAAGAGGAGTGTAAAGTTATGATCGGGATCTTAATAGCTGCATTTTTGGCTCTTCCAATATTCCTGAAAAACGGATTCATACTAACCGTTCTTTCTTTGCTTTTCATCAACTCCATAGCTTCTCTTGGCCTCAACATCGTAACGGGATGGGCTGGTCAGATTTCCATAGGTCACGCGGCGTTCATGAGCATTGGAGCTTATACGAGCGCGCTTCTCAGCAGCGCGGCAAACCTTCCCCTCTATATATCAATACCGATTGCCGCTGCCACATCGGGAATCGTCGGATTTCTAATAGGATTCCCATCTCTGAGACTATCGGGCTTTTACCTCGCGATAATGACCATGGGTTTCGGCGTCGCGATTGAACAGCTATTCGGCTGGATGGAAATAACGGGCGGTCACATTGGTTTAAAAGTGACCAAAGGCTTGGGAGATTTGGGCGCGTATTACCTAACATTCATAACATTGGTGGTTATATACGTCTCCTTCAGCTTCATCCTGAACGGAAGAACTGGAAGAGCATTCAAAGCACTGAGGGAAAACGAGGTCGTGGCCAGCTCCTTCGGAATAAACGTTACATCCTACAAGATCCTATCCTTTGTTTTGAGCGCTGTTCTTGGAGGCGTAGCCGGAGCACTCTATGCACACACGGTGGGGTACATAGCTCCTTCGGACTTCGGCCTTGGGAAATCTCTGGAACTCCTTGCAATGATAGTCATAGGCGGGCTTGGAAGCATTGGAGGCTGCATAGCTGGAGCTGCGATATACACGGCGCTTCCTTTCTTCTTCAGCAGAAGTGCCATATCACTGTCCATAGTCTTCGGTTTTCTGCTTCTCGCAACCGTACTGCTATTTCCAAGGGGAATCTTCTATTATTTGAATCTGCTCTACCTCAAATACTTCGAGCTTCCAATAATATGGATAATGAGAAAAGCTTCCAAAGCCGAAGGAAGGTTTGTAAAAACGCCCGATGGAATGATCCATTTCGTAGAAAAACCTGGAAAGGAGCCGACGGTTGTTCTGCTGCACGGAAACTGGGGAAGCTGGAAATGGTTCAAACCACTCTTGCAGAACTGGAACCTTGATAACAGGGTAGTTGCACTCGATCTTCCGGGATTCGGTCACTCGTCCAAACCGACTCGAGAAGTCACATTGGACAACTACGCAGAGTATCTGATGAACTTTCTCAAAGCCCTCGGAATAATCAAACCCGTGATCGTTGCCCACTCCATGGGAAGTTCCATAGCGCTGAAAATGGTGCACAAACATCCAGAATCTGCCTCGGCTCTAATCTTCCTTTCCCCATCGCCTATAGACGGTTATAAAACCCCGGAAGAGATTTTCCCGCTCCTGTCACTCTATCCCTCAAGCGTGACTTTAATAAAGAAACTCGTCTATCCCGTTATCCCCGATAGAAAACTGGCAAAAGAGATTGTAAAAGACGTTGCAAATATGGATCGGCGGGGTTTTACAGAAAACGCCAGAGCGCTCCTGGAAAACTTAGAAAACATAGCACCGGATATTTCCCTGCCCATCCTAATCATAAGATGCAACAACGATCCCCTTATAACAACCTCGGAATATGAGAAAACTGCCAGAGCGCTTAGAGCGGAGGAAATCATCTTCGAAGGATGTGGACATAACCCTCAAATCGTAAGGGTGGAAGAGACTCTCAAACAGATTCGAATTTTCATAGAAAGAAAAGTCATGGAGGTGAAAGCATGAAGTATGCGAAGATCGTCGCGACTGGAATATACGTTCCACAAAAGGTCATGACAAACGAAGAATTCGAAAGGATAACGCACATGAATATCGAGCCCCATTACTCACAGGTTTTAGGAATAACCCACAGGCACATCTCCTCAGAAGAAGAAACACCAGCCTATATGGCCGCAGAAGCTGCCAAAAAGGCTCTGGAGAGGGCTGGAATGAAACCAAAGGATATAGATCTTTTGATCTTGGGTACGGATACACCCGAAGCCATATCCCCACCAACGGCGACAAAAGTCCAGTACCTTCTGGGTATGCATGAACACAAAACACCCGCTTTCGATGTAAACGCGTCTTGCGCGAACGGTGCCCTTCTCTTGGACATAGCTTCGCGTTACATATCAATGGGAGATTACCGAAATGTGCTGGTGATCGGAACCTACGCGATGACGAAATTTCTGAGCTGGAAATATCCCTGGGAAGCACTCTTCTCCGACGGCGCCGGTGCCGTTATTCTGAGCGCCTCAGAAGAGCCCGGATATTTGGGAGCAACAATGATGACCGATGGATCCTGGTGGTACAACTGGGGAATATACATGGGTGCTGGAAAAGCCGATCTAAAAGCTATAGAAAATGGCCTGCATAAACTCGACTTCAGAGCGCCATATCCCGCAGAAGTGAACGAAGAAGGTTGGCCTGCTTTGGTAAACAAGCTCTTGAAGAAGATTGGCAGGAAATTAGAAGACGTAGGTCTCATACTTTTCACGCAGGTGAGGAAAAAGAGCATCGTGAAAGTCATGGAAAAACTGGGCCTTCCCATGGAAAAGACTCACACCGTTATGGAAAAATACGGCTATACGGGATCGGCATGTGTGTATATGGCCCTTCACGATGCCATTGAAGAGGAAAAAACGAAGGATCTTGAGGCAAAACTGGTGATCTTCATAACCTCTGGCGTGGGATACCAGCAGATTGCCACAGCTTTCATTTGGAGGGAATAAAAAACAAAAAGGCCCCGAGCGGGGCCTTTTTGGTGGGCGCGGCAGGACTTGAACCTGCGACCTCTTCCTCGTCAAGGAAGCGCTCTCCCAGCTGAGCTACGCGCCCATACGATCGCGATGGTTATTTTACTATCCAATTCCACACGAAGTCAAGAAGCCCCTTGAATTTCTTCTCTCCCCTTTGCCAAGAAAAGCAAAAAGATTCCTATGTAGACCAATATATCACCTATGCTGATTATGAATCTCCTGCCCCAAGGTAGAATAACCGGTATCCAATCCCCAAAAATCATTCCCCAGTACTGCCAAGAAGAGGACAGGTGGCGACTCCCAATATGAAGTTCCATCGAGCTGGCAAGACTCTGCAAGACAGGCATTCTTCCTCCGTTTATGAGCATTATGAAGGCGTTCATAGCCATTCCACACGCCAAAAACTTGAAGCCTGGAATGTGCCTGTTCACTATGAGAAGATATATGAGAATAGCGAAAGAAATCAACATCATCCAAAATCTCGGTCCTGGAATTATCTGCAACACGAATGGGACAGGGAACAAAATGAGAAGTTTGTAATTTCTATTCAGCACATCCTTTATTCTCCCAGTTATCAAAGAAATGATGAAAGCTATAACGAATACATCAAGTATCATCCCTTTCCTCCTCCTCGAGAACTTCTAAGAGGGCTTCGAAAACCTTTGGATCAATCTTTCCAAGCATCTTCTTCATCTCTTCTATGGCTTCTTCTTTGGTCATAGCATCCCTGTATGGGCGCTTGCTCGTCAACGCATTGTAAATATCCGCAACCGCAATTATCCTCGATTCCAACGGAATTTGATCTCCTTTCAAGCCTTCCGGGTAACCGCTTCCATCCAGCATCTCATGATGGTACTTCACCCACAAAGCCTCCTTATTTCGGAACCTTCTCAAACTCTTGAGGATTTCATATCCTTTAACCGGGTGCTTTTTGATCTCTTCAAACTCTTCATCACTCAATTTCCCGGGTTTTTTAAGAACGGTATCCGATATCCCTATCTTACCTATATCATGAAGGAGTGCAGCGACTTTTATTCTCTCAATATGCGACTCCCGAAGTCCCAGCTTCCTGGCAATACGTTCAGAAAGGTCTGCCACTTTTCTGCTATGTCCATACGTGTATTCGTCCCTCTCCTCGAGGCTTTTAACCAAAACCATCATATTCTCTATCTTGCTGTCTTCGTAGAGCTTCCTGTAGTAATTGCCCAAAAGGGCCAATATGAGGAGAGAAAAGGCTATAGGCAAAATCAAAAGGCCAGAAAAACTGTACATTATCAAAATAACCGCTACAGATGGAAAAATGAAAAGTATACTTGGAAAGAGAAATTGGAGATTCTTTTTGAGCATCGCGAGCAAAGAAACCTTCCTGTCCAAGCTCAACCCAACTGCTATAAAGAGAGCGTTCAAGACCATATACAGCGAAGGTGCAATCACACCATATACCACGTACCAATTTAGATGACGTGCTATGCTCTTTGAAATCAACGCTGTTATCAACGTCGATAAACCAATCTGAGATATGTTGAACACGTATTTGTAGTATCTATGAACTCCTTCTTTGCGTTTAAGACGCCTAACGGAAGAAACCGCTATCGAAAGTATGGCAACGAGGGAAGCCTCAAAGGGGTTCAAAAATATCGTGGCCAGTATGTTTACAAGCATTCCTCCACTTAGTAAAACGTTATAACTTGTTGTATACGATGTTTGAATCTTAACCGTTTCGAACGTTATACCTGCTACAACAAAAACGGTGGAGAGAACTATCCCCTCCACCCCATATCTGAACACCCACATTGATTCCAATGATATTAGAAGAATAAACATAATCAAAATATAGATCTTAGCTACTTTACTTATCTCTTCTTCCAAATCGAGCATCGCTCCTCTACTTTTTTTGTTAAAAGGAGTATATCACAAAGACGGCCTCAGATCACCACCACTCAAGGTTTCCCACCGCGGAAACGACCATGAGTAAAACGCTGCTGACGATTATCGCGAGTCTGAGAAGCTTCTTCATAACTTCACCCCCCTTTCCCAACACATTTTCAAAGACTCTCAGAAAAGAGGATCACCACCACTCGAGGTTTCCAACAGCGGCAAGAACCGCCAGAAGAGCCCCGCTGAGAACCATGATAACCCTCCAAAGTTTCCTCATACCCTATACCCCCCTTCACTCGATAATTGGTTACACAAAAGCTTGAATCTAATCAAAATATATATCCAAAACAATGTTCAATTGCTGTACAAAATGTTACAATTAGGTTACAAAAACATTTAGCCAGCACAAACGTTTGTGATTCGGTCAGAACATGAAAGAGCAACCACGGGCTGTACAAAAATGATAAACTACATTTATGAATTAAAAAAAGCCCCTCTCGGGGCAGAAAGGCTGGGGGTGGTTTTTTTAACTTCATCGGGTCATGT
>JALWSA010000057.1:0-57777 GCA_026993805.1 Thermotogaceae bacterium
TCATTGAAGAGAGGTTTTTCGAGGGATTGGAGAAGGTTAAACTCCCTGAGTACGGTTTGAAAGTCTCCGCCAGCATAGGCACGGCCGTTTATGGTGTTGATGGGACGGACCCCGATGAACTTTTGAATGTGGCGGATATGCGCATGTACAAAAACAAGGAAAGCAAAAAATCAATGAGAAGGTGACTCACCTGTCTCAGGGGGGATCGAGTTGATACCGGAGATCTTGGCAGTTATTTCAGGGGCACTTTATGCATTTTCCATGCCGGGCTTTTCTATGGAATTTCTTTCCATCCTCTCTCTGATTATTCTTTTTAGAATTCTGGACAGCGTCGAATTGGTCAGAGGGGCCTTTGCATCTATGCTTTATTTCTTCACCGCTATTCTAATCTCCCATTTCTGGCTTCTCGGAACCCTGATCACTAATTTTTCGAGATTTCTGGGATACCCCCCTTATATGGGTTTTCTTACCTTTTTGCTCTTTGCCTTTTATGAATCCCTCTTTTACCTTGGATTCGGCGCCGCATATGTGCTCTTTCGGGATAGAATGAACGAATTGGTGCATTCTTACATATTCGTTCCTTCGTTGTTCGCTTTGATAGAGCTTTTGAGAGGTATGGGAGATTTGGGCTTTACAGGCGCGTCCCTTTCCGACGCTTTCTTTAAAAACGAAATAGCGCTTTGGATAGTCTCGCTTGTTGGAAAATACGGGCTCATATATCTGGTGGTAGCAGGAGCGGAATATCTGAAGAGGTTTCGCTATAGAGATCTCGTGCTAATTCTTGGAGCGATTTACCTGGTGTTTTATATACCCAAGGTGGTGAAAAACCCGGTTTTGAACCTGGAAGGTCAACTCTTGACGCTTTACCAGACGAGTCAAGATCCTGTTGAGAGGTACAGCGTCGAGCCAAAAGTGTCTCTTGAAAAGATTTCTGACTTAGAACCAAAAGGGATTCTTGTGACTCCTGAAGCTTTTGTTTCATCATTGCCTGTTTCGAAAAGAGTTCTGGATTATCTTCCGGAGGGTGCTATTCTGGGAGTTGTATACAAGGATGAGAGGGGTTATCACAACGCCGCGGTCTATCGAGAAGGGAAGAACATTAACATTTACGATAAGGTACGTCTTTTCCCATTTGCCGAGATGCTTCCTTATCCCAAGGTCTTCTCGTTCCTGAAATTTTTGAAAAAGCTCCATTATTACACACCCGGAAAATCTTATAAACCCATGGTGGTTAATGGCAAGAGTGTAGGAGTTTTAATCTGCTTTGAAAGCTACTTTGAGGAAGGTGCGCTAACTTACGCGAACGAAGGTGCGGATTTTCTCTTGGTCATAAGCAACGACGGGTGGTTTAAAAGCAAAAAAGCTCTGATGCAACACTTTGCAAAGGCCGTCATTCGAGCTGCAGAGTCGGGACTTTGGGTGGTTCAGGTTTCCAACACGGGGATAACCGGTGTGGTGGACGGCAGAGGAAATATCCGAGTCATGCTCCCTCCATTTACCGAAAGGGCAGTACATACATACGTGGGGAAACCTTCCCCCACGCTTTACAGCAAATATTGGAAAAGCGTTCCTTTCATTTTAATAGCTTTGCTTGTGGTTTCCGTTTCCTTCTCTCGAAGGAGAAGAGTTCTTAAGGTGTGGAAGTGATCTTTTCGTATTCTTCTATCGTCTTGTGAAAGTTCTCCAAGAGCTTTTCAGCTTCACTGGGGCTTGAAACACCAAGATTTTTTAGCGTCGTTTCTGGATCTTCGTTGAGTAGTTTTTTGACGTTTTCGTAAAGGGCGTTTGAATCATTCAAAAGGAGTTTGTAATGCGCTTTAAAGCGGATATAACGTTCATATACCAGAAGTGAGAATGTTGGACTCAGCTGACTGTAAATTTCTCGGTAATCTCCGCCTAACCTTTCTATGAGAAGCTTTGCTATCTCTCTTCTCAAAGATTCCCATGGATTGTACTTGGCACGCATGTTTCCCTTCAGGAATTCTTTAATTTCTCTAACTTGAAGGCTTATCCACATCTTCTCATTGGAAAATTCTCTCAGGGCTTTTTCAAGATAGGCCAGGACGCTAGTTTCTTGTTCGCCGCGAAAATCCTTTTCGGATAACCCTTTAGCCATTCTCTCTATATCGTTTTCGGCTCTCCTTCTCCACATTGGAAGTTCTTTTTCGATTCTTTTATAGCTCTCTGAGTACATACTCAGCATTTTCTCGTATTCTTCTATGGAATCTTTCAACTGTTTTTTGTAGGCCATGATGTTCGCCATAGAGTGGAGAAAATCTATGAGAGCATCAGGGACTCCCCAGACGCCTCTTTTGCTCATCATTTCAGTAGCCCATATCTCTTTATTGGCAAGCCAGTGGAGAAATTCTTTGTTTTCTTTCGAATCTATCGGTTTTATCTTGACGGCTATCTCGGCAAAATACCTGTATATATCCTGACCGTTTACAGCTTTTCTCAGATCGTAGTTCTTCCAATCGGGGAATCTGTTCCAGGAACCCGGAAGGTTGTGGATCGTGATCATGGCATATTCCCGGAAGTTGTCGTAATACCTTTGAGAGGCTTTTTCAAGCTCCTCTTTAACCGGTTTTGCGTTTGGACTATCTGGAAGCCTTGATCTCAGAAGTTTGCTCAGATTGTCGAGACTTGCAAATCTTCCAGCTAAAGCTTTATAAGTGTTTCTTTCGTTGAAGACGAGGAGCGATGTTTCGTACAGAGAGACGGCGTCAAGAAGTTGCTGGAAAAGGAGAAGGTTGCCTTTACCGAGTGAATTTTCGATCTTTGCTTGACCTTCTTTTTCCATGAGCTTTACTATTGGAAGCAGATCTTCGCGTTTTTTCAAGGGATGGATGAATTTTTGGAAGATGTCAAACTCTTGCTCCGCTAAGCGGCGATAATCATCGATGGTTTTAACGGTGTTCCTCAGCGAAACGAGTCTTTCTGGCTGGACAGCAAGGGCTGCCATGTAGAAGTATGCTTTCCCGTAAGCGTGATTTATCTTCAAACAGGTGCTCAGTTCTTTCAGTGCTTCTGCATAATATTTTGCGCTATCGATTTCTATTTTTTTCATCAGTTCTTTTGCCTGATCCATTTTCTTCTTTATGACTTCGTAAAGCTTTTTGATCTCTTCCAGCCTGGCCCTTTCAAGTTCCACGTTGCTCATGGTGAATATTTTTCCACCGAGTTCTTTTGCTTTTGCAGCTTTGTAGCTTTCAAGGTCTTTCAGGTAAGAATACTTTCCCGTCTTTTTTTGGAGGTCTTCCAGATCCTTTTCCAACATGGGTAGCTGATTTTTCAAGTCGTTTTGGTACTTTCTGAATCTCATGAGAGCAAGGTAGTACGAATTGCCGCTCTTGAAATGTACTTCCGAGATGAAATATCTCCACCTCATGTATGTGGATGTGTATGTCAGAATGAGGGCTGCGGCGAGAAGAAAGACGGCCGCTTTCTTGCTTGCATCGACTTTTAACTTGAGGGTCAGCCACTCGTCTTTGTTGAAATATCCAGATACGGCAGTAGATGCCAGGAACATTGCCGTCAGGGCGTTGGGCAGAAGGTGCCCTGGGAACGAGAAGAAAGATTGTATCGCGAAATCGGCAAAACCCATTGATAGGGCAAGAAATAGGAGCGCATCGTCTTTGTCGTCAAGGCGCCGCAACGTTCTGAAAAAGTAAATCACGAGATAAAGGAGAAGAACTATCATGAAGAATGTTCCAACGATTCCTGTTTCTCCAAGGACCTGGAAATAATCGTTGTGAGTCCTCTTGAAGTTATTCCATCCCCATATGAATCTCGGATGCTTTTTGATGATGTCTCCCATGTAGCTTATGGTAAGTATCTGATACGTTCCTATTCCGGTTCCAAAAATCTTGTGATCTTTCCATTGCTCGTACGAGGAGAACCATGCGAGCATTCTTTCATCCCAGCTGCTGGTGGATAACATCGCTTCAACTCTCTTTGCAGCTGTGAACTTTCCGTGACCTGTAAGAGGGGTTGGTAAGTTATAAAGAACAATTATGAAAGCGGTAGCTATGGCGGCAATTATTATAAGGAGCTTTTGCACAGAGGAAAGTTTTTTAGCGAGTTCTGGTGATGTTTTTTCCAGTTCCTGACGAGCAACATCCTTTTTCTCTTTCCTTTTTACATATATGAAGTAAAAGATGAAGAAGAAAAGGTTGGTTAGAAAGACGCCGCCGTATTCGGATCTCGTCTGGCTGACTATTACGGTTATAAGCATAAGTATCAATGAGAGAGTTGCAAGGGATTTTATTAGGAGGACTTTTGTGTAGTTTTTAATGTTTTTCCACCCGAAATTGTATGAGAGGATGAAATAGAGTGTAGTCGGTATTACCATTCCAAGGTAATTTGCCACGAAGATGGTGTTTCCTATGCTTGCTTTTATAGATGCCCTTGTAAAGGGAGTGCCTATTTTGCCCAGGAGCAAGTCAAAACCCGCGTAAAAGTTGAGCAGGGCGTCGTAGGATATGAAACCTGCTGTAAGGATAACCACGAACAAAAAGCGTGTGATTTTGTCCTTTTCTTTATAGTAATTGCTTATGTAAACCGCAAGGAATGCGTTCAGGAGCGTGTAAAGTGCGATATCTATGGAGTAGACTAAGTAAAACGGTCTGTCTCTGAATACGTTTATTGTGGAAAGCAGAGCCGAAACTGCAAAGCCAAAGAAGAGCAAATGAGCGAAGTTGAATTTTAAGGTTCCTTTCTTTTTCAAAAGTCTTATTATGGCTATGGTCAGGAGTATAGAGAATCCGAGCGAAAGGATAGCGTATTTGGGCACACTGAATTCGTAAGTGAGCTTTTTGTGAGCGAACAGCGCAACGACCACATAGAGCACCGTGAAGAAAATCTCTTCGAATTTCGTCAAGGTAACGACCCCCTTTCACAGCACACCACGAGCAAGATTATGCCAAAAAAGAACTTTTTCATCAACGATGTGATGATAAAATACTCAGGATTGTTATTGAAGAACTGCACTGAGGGGTGATGACATTGCTGAGAATAATGAACACTTTTACTGGTAAAAAGGAAGAGTTCGTTCCGCTCAAAGATGGATGGGTGAGAATGTATGTGTGCGGTCCCACCGTTTATAGTCTCATCCACGTTGGAAACGCAAGGCCAGCGGTTGTCTTCGATGCGTTTAGAAGGTATCTGGAATACAGGGGATACAAGGTTGTGATGGTCCAGAATTTCACTGACATAGACGATAAGATAATAAACAGAGCCAATGAACTGGGCGTTGATTGGTACGATTTTGCAAGCGCGATGATAGCCGAGTATTTCAGAGATGCGAATGAGCTTGGTATCAGGAGCGCGAATTTTCATCCGAGAACGACGGATTACGTAAAAGAGATAATCCAGATCATCCAGGGGCTGATAGACAAAGGATATGCTTATGTTGCCAGTAACGGTGATGTTTACTTTTCCGTCAGGAAATTTGAGGGGTATGGCCAGCTTTCCGGGAAGAAGATAGAGGAGCTCATGGCAGGTGCGAGGATAGAGCCTGGCGAAGAAAAGAAGGATCCCTTGGATTTTGCCCTGTGGAAAGCTGCAAAGCCCGGTGAACCCTGGTGGGATTCTCCGTGGTGTAAGGGAAGACCGGGGTGGCACATCGAATGTTCTGCGATGAGCATGACGCTTCTTGGTGAGAGCTTTGACATCCACGCAGGCGGGGAGGATCTTGTCTTCCCTCATCATGAGAACGAGAGAGCCCAGTCCGAAGCCTACACTGGCAAGATCTTCGCGAAGTACTGGATGCACAACGGGATGATAAGAATCAAAGGAGAAAAGATGAGCAAGTCTATAGGTAACATTTTCCTTATTAGAAACGCTTTGAGAGCTTTTGGAAGAGATGCCGTCAGGTTATTTCTCCTTTCCAAGCATTACAGGTCTCCGATAGATTTCTCTGAGGATATAATGAGAGACCATAAGAGAGCCGTTGAGAGGGCATGGGAAGCTCTGAGAAAGTTTGAGAGCAGGTACGAGGACCTTGTGCCCGTTCCAAAACGCGACCAGTGGATGGAGGAGAAGAAGGAAGCTTTTGTTGAGGCTTTAGATGATGATTTCAACACTCCAAAGGCCGTAGCTTTGATTTTCGATCTAATAAAGGAGCTCAACAAAGCCATGGACGACGGGAATGAAGACAAAGCACTGAAAATCTATCATTTGATAAGAAGGGAGTTTGGTCCCGTGCTTGGACTCTTTGATCTTGAAGAAGAGAGAGAAGAGGCGACAGGAATAGAAGAAGGGCTTTTGAATTTGATCGTGGATATAAGGAGTGAGCTCAGGAAGGAGAAGAGGTTCGATCTTGCAGATTCAATAAGAGATCGTCTGAAAGATATGGGAGTGATTTTAAAGGATACACGCGAGGGAACCATTTGGGAAGTGAAGAGGAAGAATGTATAATTACTGCTTGGAATGATGAACGAAGGAGAGGAGGATAAACCTTGCCGAGAAAAGCTTATCGCATTGAGATTAACTTCTCGTGGTGCAAACAGTGTGGACTTTGTTATTGGATATGTCCCACAAAGGCCCTTGTGGAAGGCGATCTCCTCTATCCAAAGATAGACAATGAAGATAAGTGCATAGGATGTATGCTGTGTGAAAACATCTGCCCAGAGATGGCTATAGATGTTCTTCCAAAGGAAGAGGTCAAGACGGAAGCTTGAAACACATTTCTTTCTGTTCGAAAATCACTTTATATCCGGAGCTCTTAGCAGCTTCATAAAGGAGATCATCTTCTGGCACAGAAGAGATGGTTACCAGCGGCCGGCCCGTTTCGCTTAATACCCAATTTGTAAAGTTCCTCAACATGTTTGCATAAACATGCGAGTTTTTGAGTGGCGAAAGATCGACTATGAAGGCACTATCGGGCGTCGTTCCCCAAACAGCAAATCCCTCTTCACCGTGGAATATGAATCTCGATAAGTTGTACCTTCCATTGGATAGAAGCAATGTCAGGGGTTCTCTCTGCCAGTTCGGTTTTCTCTGAAGTGTTATTTCAGCTTCAAGAGCTGCTCTGTGTATCCATCTGGGATCGGTCTTGAAGACCCTGAAGCTGTCCGGAATGTCTTCTTCCTCTGATTTTTTTGCAAGCGTGTAAAGGTTCCTCAATTCTCTGAATCCATTCTTTTGATAAAACCTGAATGCTCTCGGGTCACTCGATGCGACTTCAAGGATAACCCTTTCGACACCTTTCCATTTTAGTGCTTCAAGGGCGTGCTGCAAAATTCTATCGGCCAAGCCAGTACCTCTCTTTTCCCTCACTACACCCATTGCATCGATTCTTCCTCGATTCTTTCTGATGCCTGTTACCACGAATCCAACGGCTCTTTTGTTCTCGTAGAAGACATACGAAGTGTCGAGGTTAAGGGAGTTTTCCCGTACATCCAAACGGAAATTAAGCACGTCCCAGTTTACAGGTATGGCGTAGTCCTTGAAAATCTCATTTACGAGATTGACGAAATCGATCAAAGACACTTCGTTTAAAGTTTTTATTTCGTACATACTTTCACCTCAGATGTTTATATCCAATCCGGATTTGTGGGTATCCCGGGCTATTTCGAGGGTATTTCCAGCTTTTTTCATGACCTCTCTCCAGGTTCCAAGGAGCTCTTCGAGCATTGAACGAACTTCCTTGAAAGCCTCAGCGTCTTTTTTTACATTTCCGTTCAGAAGCCTCTGGAACATGTAGTTGTAAAGGGCCCGGAGGTTTTGAGCAATCTGCCCGCCCCTCTGAACATCGAGGGACATGTTGAGCTCCATTATTATGTCCTCAACCTTTTTCACCCTCTCGTTTACTCCTTTGTAGTCTTTCTTTTCAAGCAAGTCGAGAGCTTCGTTCAGAAGCTCTATGGATCTTTGATAGAGAAGTTCCACGAGTTTTGCGGGACTTGCGGTTTTGATCATATTTTCTATATAAGCGTTTTTGCTGTTCAAAGAAATTCCCCCTTCAGCTGAGCTTTTGCTTCATCAGATCCCTGACTTTTTCGAAATACTCTTTGTAGTATTTAAGAACTTTCGGGAGCTGATATTCTATTATATCAGACAATTCAATGACATCTCTCTTTTCAAGGCTGTCCATGAAACTTTTCAAAATTTCAACGACTTCTGTCTCTCTTTCCTCGGCCATGCCTATGTCCTTTGGAGAAAGGTTGGATATCTTTTCGGTGTTCTTTCTCAAGTCTTCCACGGCCGACAGCCCTTCGGATAGATCTCTTATGGCATTGTAGCCTTTTTCAGTATCCGCTATCATGTCTTCCGAGACCTTTGGGAGCAGTGACAGGACTTTGTCCAGATATTTGATTATATTATCGAGCATGGAGAGCAGGAACTCTTTCACAGGTTTATATTCGAGTTCGATCGTCAACCCTTCTTCATCTATGATAGCCTTTCTGAGTTCGTCTACATGTATCATAGGCACCTCTTTCCCGTTGACCACCACCTTAGACAACACTTTGTTTTTGAATTCGCTCTGAAGCTTATCTAAAAGCTCTCCGAAGTTTTGATAATCTTTAGGATTTATTTCTCTCTCTTCACCGTTCACTATGAGCTTTACCATTCATATCCCTCCCTTTAATTTGTGCCATGCCCTCATGATGGCGACATTCGTTTTCGAATCCGGTATCTCCCCTTCCACGCACATTTTAACAGCTTCTTCGAAGTCCATTTCGACGATTTCTAAGAATTCGTCTTCGTCCGCTTCTTTTTTCTTATCGACGAGATCCGTGGCAAGATAAAGGTATATCTTTTCGGTTGCAAAACCCGGCGAAGTGTAGATGTATCCCAACGGAATTAGCGTTCTGGCGTCTTTTCCGATTTCTTCCATGAGCTCTTCTCGTGTTCTCCACTCCGGGTCTTCATCGTCTGAATCTAATTTACCTGCAGGTATCTCAAGAAGATGAGTCTGTGCAGCATAGCGAAACTGCCTTACAAGGTAAATTTTGCCGTCTTGCACGGGAACTGCCGCGACGGCTCCGCGATGGCGAACGATTTCCCTGTAACCTTTCTTCCCGTTGGGAAGGAGCACTGTTTCTTTGTAGACCTTTATCACTTTTCCGTCGAAGACGAGATTGGAAGAGATCGGTTTTTCCGTGAAATCCTTCATGGCAACCTCCCCATCATGCTTCCTATTGTGGCCATCAAAAGCAATGTGTCAAAGACAACGGCGTAATCGTCGTGGATGAACTTAAGGGTTCTTCCGTCGAGCCTTTCGGTTCCGGGAATCATCTCAAGGGCATCCGCAAACTCGGTTTTGTTCGTTTCGACCTTCAGCTCTATAGGTGGCTCGAATCTGTAAACCCAGAGATCTTCCCTTGGCTTTTGCATCATTCTCTTCACCGCTCTTTCGATCTCTTCTTTTACCCTCTTTTTCGAGTAAAACCTTGCGGAGAACCTTCCGAGCCCTTCCTTCGTGCTGACATACTCGACCTTGTCCAGGAATTCTTCAAGCTCTTTCTTGAGCGCTTCATCACCGACGACCATCGCCAAAGGCACACCAAGGTATCCGGCATAAGCGGCGTTTATCAGAGCTTCGTTCATTCTGAGCCCGTTTATCCACACATTGTGAAATGTCGTGTTCGAATAGGTATGATCCATCAAGGCAGCGATGCTTCCAACACCTGCGTGGTATCCGAAGAATATCACCCTGTCGAAACTGCTATCAAGGCCCGCCATCATGTACCTTTTTCTCGGAAATCCGGATATTAGCTCCACCCTTTCGTCAAGCTCTGTTATCGAATACGGAATGTTGTCTCCCACGGAATGAGAGTCAACTATGAGGATCTGCTCCACTCTTTCGTCTTCAAGGAGCGGCTGGACCAGCCACTTTAGCTGCTCTTCGAGCTCTTTCCACTTGTAGTGCGGATCTCCGAATGTCACATCTTTCCAGGTATGGATCCCCCCGACGCCTTCCATGTCAACGGAGATGTATATCTTCATACGGCAGCACCTGCCTTGCCGTGGATCTCTTTTATCTTGTCTATTATCTCGCTCAAGGGAGTACCCGGCCCAAAGACTTCTGCTATTCCCATTTCTTTCAGCTTTTGCGCATCATCTGGCGGTATTATTCCACCGACGAAGACGGGAACATTGAGCCCTTCTTCTCTCATGAGCTTTAATAGCTTTTCACATATTCTCATGTGGGCCCCAGAGAGTATCGAAAGACCGATTATGTCAACATCTTCTTGAGTAGCGGTTTTGACTATCTGCTCGACGCTCTGGCGCAAGCCCGTGTAGATGACTTCAAAGCCGGCATCCCTTAAAGCCCTCGCCACAACCTTGGCGCCCCTATCGTGACCGTCAAGCCCAGGTTTTGCTATCAGAACCCTTATCTTCTTTTCCATGATCATTCCCCCTTGATGATTTTTTCCAGTTCTATTATAGCTTTTTTAATCTCCTTTGGATCCCTTCCGCCGGCCTGCGCGAAATCATCCCTGCCGCCACCGCCTCCGCCCAGGATCGTCGCAAGGCGCTTTGCGATCTGACCTGCTTTGAACCTTCCGACCAGATCCTTCGACACCTTCACAACGAGCGTTACCTTCTCCCCGTCTTTGTTGAAGACCACTGCTATTCCGCTCTTTATCTTGGAAATCAGGGTATCCGCGGTGTTTCTCAGAACATCTCCGGAAACCCCTTCAAGCTCCATTACCGCGTACTTTACCCCATCTATTTCTTTTGCCGTCTCGGAAGAAGCGCCTGAAATCTGCTTCATCTGAAGCTCTTTTATCTTCTTTTCCTGCTCTTTTACCGTGCTAATAAGCTTTTTCACCCTTTCAACAAGCCTGTCTTCTGGCGCGTCAAGAAGCTCTCTGATGTCCCTGATGAGCCCTTCAACTTTCCGAGCTCTTTTCAAACTCTCCATTCCAGTTATGGCCGTTATTCTTCTCACTCCCGCAGAGATCGCTTCTTCTGAGACTATTTTGAACAGGCCTATCTGGCCGGTATTTGAAACATGCGTTCCGCCGCAGAGCTCTTCAGAAAAGTCCGCAATCTTCACGACCCTTACAACATCCCCGTATTTCTCTTCAAAGAGCGCCATAGCCCCTTCTTTCACTGCTTCTTCGTACTTTTTCTGCTCCACAACAACCGGTATAGCCTCGAGAATCTTTTCGTTCACAAGGCCTTCTATCCTTTCTATCTCGTCTTCGGAGAGAGCCTGATAGTGCGTGAAGTCAAACCTTAACCTGTCGGGCGCTACGAGCGATCCGGCCTGTCTTACATGCGTTCCCAAAACCTTTCTAAGAGCGGCGTGAAGAAGGTGTGTGGCGGTGTGATTTCTCATTATGCTCTTTCTTCTTTCGATGTCTATTTCCATTCTCACATTATCGCCAACGCTTAAAGTTCCCTGAACCACCTTCACTTTATGGAGAATGACCCCTTCTACCGGTTCCTGGACATCCAGAACCTGGGCCTTCCCGCCGCTCCATTCTATCTTTCCGGTATCTGCAACCTGCCCGCCTTTCTCTGCGTAAAACGGCGTGACATCCACCACGACGAACCCTTCCTGTCCTTCTTTGAGCCTTTCCACCTTCTCTTTATCCTTTAAAAGGTACAAAACCCTGGCATCTTCCGCAAAGCTTTCATACCCCGTGAATACCGTCTTTGCATTCCTTGCTATCTCTTCGTAGACCCTTTCGACCTTCGCATACTCTACTTCTCCCATGGCCTTCCTTGCCCTTTCCCTTTGCTCTTGCATGTAGCGCTCAAAGCCTTCGACATCCACATCTACTCCCTTTTCCCTTGCTATCTCTATCGTAAGGTCTATCGGAAAGCCATAAGTGTCGTAAAGCTTGAACGCATCCTGCCCGCTTATCCTTCCCTTTTCAAGGAGCTTTTCAAGAAGCCGCATACCCTGATCCAGTGTCTTCAAGAACCTTTCCTCTTCCCCTTTCAGGACCTCTTCAACGAGCTTTCTCTTTTCAACTATCTCAGGGTAAATCTTTCCCATCTTGTTAACGACCGCTTCCACTATCTTGTAAAGGAACGGCTCTTTCATTCCTATGAGAGATCCATGCCTTAGAGCCCTTCTGATGATCCTTCTAAGGACATACCCCCGCCCCTCGTTGGAAGGAAAGACCCCGTCCGCTATAACGAAAGTTATCGCCCTTATGTGGTCTGCTATGACCCTTATCGATGTGTCTCTTTCCGGCGTTTCGCCATACTTCACTTCGGTTACATCCTGGATTCTCTGTATTATCGGCTCGAAAAGGTCCGTGTCGAAGTTGCTCCTGACGCCCTGAAGAACGGCGGCAAACCTTTCAAGACCTGCTCCCGTGTCTATGTTTTTGTTTTTGAGCGGGTGGAGCTTTCCTTCTTCGTCCTGATATAGCTCGGTAAAGACAAGATTCCAGATCTCGAGGAATTTGTCCTCGTCCTTGTCTGGTGAGCAGTCCATGCAGTTTTCGTCTAAAAGATAATGTATCTCAGAATCGGGCCCGCAGGGTCCGGTTGGACCCGCAGGACCCCAGAAATTCTCTTCCTTTCCCATTCTCACGATCTTTCTGTCCGGAAGCCCTATGACCTTGGACCAGATCTCGTAAGCTTCGTCGTCTTCCTCGTAAATCGAAACCCAGAGCCTTTCGGGCGGTATCTGGAGAACCTGCGTCACGAACTCCCACGCCCACTCTATCGCTTCCCTTTTGAAATAATCCCCAAAGGAAAAATTCCCCAGCATCTCAAAGAAAGTGTGATGCCTTGGAGTCCTTCCGACATTCTCTATATCCGTAGTTCTTAGACACTTTTGGCATGTCGCAACCCTGCGGTAAACGGGCTTTACCTTCCCCCAGAATATCGGCTTGAATGGAACCATTCCCGCTACCGTGAAAAGAAGCTGCGGGTCATCTGGAACCAGAGACGCGCTCGGCAAAATCTTGTGTCCTTTTTTCTCGAAGAACTTCAAAAACTCCGACCTTATCTCTTCAGACGAGAGCTTCCGCACCCTCTCTCCTCCTTTCAAACCTGAATTCTATCACGCCGCGCCTTGATGATGGGAGCATTGTGCAGTTTTTTCATAGGCAGAGCGCGCCGCTGTGAAGGGCCGTAAAGGGCACACGGCGGGAAAAGAAAAGCGAGCCAGAGGCTCGCTGATGAGATCCAAAACTGTATGATTTGTCAATTTCAATATACTGGTTCAAGTTTCACCACCCAAAAGTCCATCCATCCATGATTCCCCGACACATCCCCATTGTTTGACTTGGTATACCCAGCCACGATGTATCCACCATCGCTGGTTTGTTGGATAAAAACCCCAGCATCATCGGATGATCCGCCAAATGTCTTTTGCCACTCGATGTAAACCTTCCCTTCACTGCCGGCGCCGAACGCACATGCAGCAAGTGAGACCAAAATTATGGCCGCTGCCCAAAAAGGCCTCTTCATGAGGATCCCTCATTTGGTTTTGCTTTAATGCTCTACACTTAAATCCCATTATCACACACATTGTTTAATACGCCGTAGAGCTTTTACCAATTTCTACAGCATCATCTTGTATTACTACCTTGAACAAATCGTAGAAAAAGTATTGGGAAAATGCAAGTATGCATAATCTTCAAGGTGTGAATAAAGAAACAAAAACGTGATAAGCGGTGTGATAGATGACGAAGATCTTTATGGATAGAAAAATGATTCTGTGAAAATCGGAAGTCGTTTGGTTAGCGGAAGACAATGCTTTGCATGGACTAGCATGACAAGTATAGGGCGTGTCAGGATAGAACCCTCCAAGAAGATTTAACGTCTAAAGAGAAGATCCTACTATGAATAAGTTGAATTTTCGGGTAAAATTCTATTGGGCGCAGGGAATTGGAGGTGGTTCAAGATGTTTTTTGAGAAGTTCTCGGAAAAGGCAGCGCAGGTTTTCGTTACGGCCCAAGAAGAAGCGAAAGAGCTTGGTCATTCTTACGTCGGAACGGAGCATATATTGCTCGGACTCCTGAAAGTCGGTAATAGCCCCGCCAGCGAGGTATTGGCTGGTATGGGTGTTACATACAGCAGAACAAAGAGCGAAATCATTTCCATGGTCGGTATGGGAATGAGGGGTTTCATAACCTCTCCTCAGATGACCCCAAGGGCCAAGAGAGTGACGGAGTTGGCTTATGAGGAAGCCAAAATCCTCGGAAATGACAAAATTCAACCCGAGCACCTTCTCCTTGGGATAATCAGAGAAGGCGAGGGTATCGCGGTACATGTTCTGATGAAGCTCGGAGTGGACCTTCAGGTTTTGAGGAGGGAGGTCATCGATCTCGTTTCTGTTGGAGAGGCACTGCCGGACAGGAGAAAGGCGGCTTCTCATGGCGCTGTCAGGCAGCTTGAGGGATTTGGAATAGATCTCACGGAAATGGCGGCGAAGGGTCAGCTCGATCCGATCATAGGCAGGGAAGAAGAGATAGAGAGAATAATGCAGATATTGGTTAGAAGGAAGAAGAACAACCCTGTGCTCATAGGAGAGCCGGGAGTTGGAAAGACAGCCATCGTTGAAGGACTTGCGCAGAGAATCGTTGCAGGCGAGGTTCCGGAGCCTTTGAGAAATAAGACAATATTCTCTCTGGATGTTGCGGCGCTCGTTGCAGGAACGAAGTACAGGGGAGAGTTCGAAAAGAGAATGAAAAAGCTCCTTCAGGTAGTCACTAAGGATAAGAACATAATACTCTTCATAGATGAGCTTCACATGATCGTCGGTGCAGGATCTGCTGAAGGAGCGGTGGATGCTGCGAACATTTTGAAACCCGCTTTGGCAAGAGGAGATATAAGATGTATAGGTGCCACAACACCAGATGAGTACAGAAAGTACATCGAGAAAGATGCGGCTCTTGAGAGGAGGTTCCAGAAAGTTTATGTGAGAGAGCCTTCCGAAGAAGAGACTCTGGATATTTTGCAAGGTCTCCGGTCAAGGTACGAGAATCACCACAAAGTTCGCTATACTGATGAGGCCATAAACGCTGCTGTAACTCTTTCGAAGAGGTATATAACGGATCACTTCCTTCCTGACAAGGCGATAGATTTGATAGACGAGGCGGGAGCGAGGGCAAGGCTTCAGGTTTTCACTATACCGCCAGAGCTCAAGTTTCTCAAAATGCGCCTTGATGGGATAAAGGCAGAGAAGGAACTTGCAGTTAGAAATCAAGATTATGAGAAAGCGGCTGCTTTGAAGGAGGAGGAAAGGAAGTTAGAGAAAGAGTACAGGCAGAAGTATCAGGAATGGAAGCTTAGCGTAGATTCCAAAATCGTTACTGTTACAGCTGAGGATATAGCAGAGGTTGTTTCAAGTTGGACAGGGATACCGTTGAAGAAATTGGAAGAGACCGAATCCGAGAAGCTGCTGAAGATAGAGGAGGCGCTTCATGAAAGAATAGTCGGTCAGGATGACGCAATTACCGCAGTTGCAAGAGCTATAAGGCGTGCGAGGTCGGGTCTTAAAGATCCGAGGAGGCCTATAGGTGTGTTCCTTTTCCTTGGACCTACTGGAGTTGGAAAGACGGAACTTGCCAAGGCTCTCGCAGAGCATTTATTCGGAGAAGAATCGGCTTTGATAAGGTTTGATATGAGCGAGTACATGGAAAGATTCGCGATGTCGAGACTCATAGGGGCACCTCCGGGATACGTCGGCTACGAAGAGGGAGGTTCTTTAACTGAAAAGGTGAGAAGAAGGCCGTTCTCTGTGATTCTCTTTGACGAGATAGAGAAGGCACATCCGGATATCTTTAACCTCCTCCTTCAGATAATGGACGAAGGAAGATTGACAGATAGCCAGGGAAGGGAAGTTGATTTCAGGAATACGATAATCATAATGACCAGTAACCTCGGCGGTGAGATTATAAATAGGAGCAAGAAATCGATGGGATTTGCCGTGGAGGAGGATTTCCAGAGTCAGTATGAGGCCATGAAGAAGCTGGTCCTTTCTGAGGTTAAGAGGACCTTCAGACCAGAGTTCTTGAACCGAATAGACGAGGTTGTGGTCTTCCACTCGCTCACAAAAGAGCATGTGTTCCAGATCATAGACATTATCTTGAGAGATTTGAGAAGAAGATTGAGAGAAAGAGATATGGAGTTAAAGCTTACCAAAGAAGCAAAGGAGCTGCTGCTTGAGAAAGGATACGATCCCATATATGGGGCAAGACCTATGAAGAGAGCGATTCAAAGATACATAGAAGATCCACTGGCAGAAGATCTCATAAAGGGAAGATTTTCAGAGGGCGATGTAATTGTCGTCAGAAGAAACGGAGATGTTTTGAAGTTCACGAAACAGAAGAAAAAGGTCGAGGCAAAAAGCTAATATGGTGTATTGGAAATTAGCAAAGAAGTTGAGAAAATTCGATAAAAGTCATTGAAGGGGAGGAGTCTCCCCTTCTTTTTTGAAAAAGCACAATGTTTTGCTAAATTAAAAAGAGTTTTTGAAGATGTTACTACTTAGATATTCGTGAATTTTATGTGAAAATATCTGTAGTAAATTTTCTTTGACAGAGGCAGACCCTGAAGAATTTTGGAGTATTGTGCGAGGTGATTTCGAATGGTGGAGGAACTTCTGGAAAAAATAAAACTGATTTCACCGGGCAGTCCACTCAGAAGGGCTTTGGATGACATTATGAGGGCGAACACAGGAGCTCTCATCGTTCTTTTGGATGATCCAGATCAGTATCAAGATATCATTCAAGGGGGCTTCAGAATAGACGTTCCTTTCGAGCCGGAGTATCTTTATGAGCTTTCCAAAATGGATGGTGCCATAGTTATTTCCGAGGATGTGACCAGAATATATTACGCTAATGTGCATCTCGTTCCAGATCCAACGATACCCACGCACGAGACCGGTATGAGACACAGGACTGCCGAGAGATTTGCGCGCCAGCTTGGGAAAGTTGCGATAGCTGTATCAAGAAGGAGAAACCTAATAACCCTTTACTATAAGAGCTACAAGTATGTCGTTAACGATACTGCGCTTGTGCTCAGCAGAGTCACACAGGCGATAAATACACTGGAAAAGTATCGTAAGAATTTTGACAAGCTTTTGCTGGAACTCGACATAATGGAGCTGGAAAATAGGACGACGCTCATGGACGTTGCAAAGGTTATGGAGAAAGGATTGATGGTTTTGAAGATAAGCGAAGAGATTAAGCCGTTCTTGGTCGAGCTTGGTGAGGAAGCGCGGCTCGCCAAGATGCAGGTGGCAGAACTCACCGAGAACGCTTCCGATATTCTGGAGCTTCTTGTTATGGATTATTCCGATAAAGAAGTGGAAAAAGAGAGTGCAGAGGAGATCGTGATGAACCTTACCAAGTCTCCAACTCTGGATCTTGTCAAGATAGCTCGCTCAATGGGATATTCCGTTCAGGCCGCAACTCAGCTTGATGACATACAGGTAGAAGCGCGCGGATACAGGCTTCTGAAATACATAGCCAAGATTCCAATGAGCATAAGTCGAAAAGTGGTGGACATGTTCAAGAACATATTCGAGATAAGCAAGGCTTCGATCGACGATTTGAAGTCTGTTGAAGGAATAGGTAATAAGAGGGCAAGGGCGATAGTAGACAGCATACATTCGCTCAAGATGAGAAAGACGGCGGCCGCGGAGGGAGAAGAGCAGTGAAAATAGAAAGAGAGGGGAAGTATGTCTGGAGGATAAGAAGAGAGGGAAGAATGCGAGTCGATGCCGTCGTTTTCTTGGATTCTGAGATGGTGAACGACCCGCAGTTTCAGGCAGCTTTCAAGCAGCTTATGAATGTCGCAACCCTTCCGGGTGTCGTCAAGGAAGTTTACGGGATGCCGGACATACACTGGGGGTACGGATTTCCAATAGGCGGTGTTGCGGCTTTTGATGCTTCCGGTGAAGGGATTATCTCGCCCGGGGCCGTTGGGTTTGACATAAACTGCGGCGTCAGGCTCATGAAGACTCCATTGACTTACGAGCAGGTAAAGGGAAGGATAAAAAAGCTCGTTCAGGAGATCTACAATCTCATTCCCGTGGGAGTGGGAAGCAGGGGGAGTTTGCGCCTTGGAAAGAAGGGGCTTTCGAAGGTGTGCAGGGAAGGAGCCGCTTGGGCGGTAAAGGCTGGGTACGGCACCGAAGAGGATTTGAAGTTCATAGAAGACGGTGGGAAGATCGCTTTTGCCGATCCAAACACAGTTTCAAAGACGGCGTTCGAAAGAGGAGAAGACGAGCTTGGAACTCTGGGGGGCGGCAATCACTTCATAGAAATCCAAAGAGTGGAAGAGATTTTTGATCCGAATGCTGCGGAAGTTTTCGGGCTCTTTCTTGATCAGATCGTGATAATGATTCACACGGGAAGCAGAGGATTCGGACATCAAATAGCCACGGATTACATAAAGATGATGAGAGACAACCTAAAAAGCCACAACGCCGATCTTCCGGACAAGCAGCTCATAAATGCTCCGTTCACTCACCCGCTCGGGCAAAGCTATTTTGCCGCCATGGCATCTGCCGCGAACTACGCTTTTGCCAACAGGCAGATAATAGGTCATCTTGTGAGAAAGGCCGTTTGGAGGGTATTTGGCGGTGATGTGGATGTAACGCTCCTTTACGACCTTGCGCACAACATTGCAAAGGTAGAAGAGTACGAAATAGATGGAAAGAAAAGAAAGCTCATAGTCCACAGAAAGGGGGCAACGAGGGCTTTTGGCCCAGAAAACCCAAGGGTTCCTGAAAGTTACAGAAGAGTTGGCCAGCCCGTTCTTATACCGGGGGACATGGGAAGTGCTTCCTATGTTTTGGTGGGTACCAGAAAAGCCGAAAGCTGGACTTTTGGGAGCTCGGCGCATGGGGCAGGAAGGGTTCTTGGAAGAAGGGAAGCTCTCAGACGGCTGAGCTATCAGGAAGTTCTTGAAGAGCTCCACAGCAAAGGAATAGAAGTCATGAGCAGGGGGAAAAAGACACTCGTTGAAGAAGCTCCGGAAGCCTACAAAGATGTCGATGTCGTTGTGAAGATAACGGATGCTCTGGGAATAGCCAGAAAGGTGGCAAGGCTTGTTCCCGTGGGTGTCGTAAAAGGGTGAACTGCCGAAAAATTTTTGATACACTACACTGGAGAATGTGATATGGGAGGGATCAAGCTTGAAATACGACATCTTGATAATAGGTGGAGTTGCTGCGGGAACGAGTGCGGGAGCTGCGGCGAAAAGGCAAGACTCTTCTCTGTCCGTTTTGCTCGTCCAGAAAGAAAAGTACATCTCTTACGGCGGCTGCGGCCTTCCATATTATGTCGAAGGGATAGTTGACACCATAGACAAAGTTATAGAGTTCACGCCCGAGAAGTTCAGGGAGAAGAAGGGGGTTGAAGTTTTAACACTTCATGAAGTGGAGCAGGTCGATTTCGAAAAGAAGATCGCGAAGGTAAGAAGCCTTGAGAGCGGCGAAGTTTTCGAAGTCGAATATGGAAAACTGGTCATATCTACAGGAGCTTCGGCCGTTCTTCCGCCTTTTGCAAAGCTTGATGATGAAAGGATCTTCACTATAAGGAATCCCGAAGATGCTATGAGAATAAGGAATTTCCTTGAAAGCAAACGCCCGAAAACGGCTGTGGTAATAGGTGGCGGGTACATAGGGCTTGAGATGAGCGAAGCGATAGCCGCTTATGGAACGAAAGTGACGATAGTAGAAGCACTCGACCACCTTCTTGGAAACGCTATGCCCGAGATAAATGGTGTCATAGTAGAAGGTCTCAAATCAAGCGGCGTTGAAGTCCTTCTGGAGACGGTGGTAAAAGAGATAGAGCCCGGAGAGAAGATAAAGGTTAAAACGAGCAAAGGTGACATTGAAGCTGACATGGTGCTCGTTGCCGTGGGTGTGAAGCCAAACACGGAGATATTCACGGGTCTTGAGCTTTCAGTCAAGGGTGCAATCAGGGTGGATGAGCTTTCGAGGACGAATATTTCCGATGTTTTCGCTGCCGGAGACTGCGCGACGGCAAAGCATGTTATAACCGGAGACGATGTTTACATCCCGCTCGGAACGACGGCGAACAAGCAGGGAAGGGTTGCAGGAAGGGTTGCAGCAGGCGGAATAGACCGATTTCCGGGAGTGGTTGGTTCTTCTGTGACGAAGATCTTTGACATGGAGTTCGCAAGAACGGGACTTTCCGAGCAGGAAGCTAAAAGAGCGGGTTTTGACGCATCTCATGTTTTCATAAAGTCGAGGAGTAAGGCCGGCTATTACCCGTCAACGGCCCCTATATACATAGCGCTCGTTTTTGATAAGAAGACCGGGAGAGTTCTTGGAGCCCAGATAGTCGGAAAGGAAGTTCACAGAAGAATAGATGTCGTGGCAGCTGCGATATACGGAAGGCTCACGGTTATGGATATCGGATACATGGACCTGGCATACGCACCGCCGTTCTCACCGGTTTGGGATCCAATTCTGATAGCGGGGAATGTTGCGAGGAGGGAGCTCTGAGTGAAGAAGGGTCGTGTTGGAGGTCAGGCAGTTATAGAAGGAGTTTTGATGCTTGGGAAAAGGGCGGTTATTGCGGTTAGAAGGGAAGATGGACAGATAGTCGTGGAAGAGATGGGGAAGCTGAAAAGCGGATTCTGGAAGAAAATTCCCTTCGTCAGGGGGATATTTAACCTTTATTATTCGCTCCTTTTCGGTATCAAGGCTTTGAACAGATCTGCGGAGATCGCCTACAACGAGGAGATGAAAAAGGGAGAAGGGATTTTTGCAATATTTATGGCAGTACTTCTGGCGGTTGGGCTCTTTTTCATCCTTCCCATGTTTCTGACGAGCCTTCTTAAGGGCCTGAGATCTAACGAATTTCTCTTTTCGCTTGTAGAAGGCTTCATAAGAATAGGAATATTCCTTGCATATGTCTGGACACTTTCTTTGTTCAAGGAGATAAAAAGGATCTTTCAATACCATGGTGCTGAGCACAAAACGATAAACGCTTATGAGGCAGGGCTTGAGCTGACCGCAGATGAGGTCTCAAAATGTAGCAGGATACATCCAAGATGCGGAACGAATTTTCTCATGATATTTCTCATAGCTTCTGTGTTCGTTTTCAGCTTTCTTTCGCTCTTTTTCAAGCCGACCCTTACATATAGGCTTGTATCGAGAGTAGTGATGATTCCGGTGATAGCTTCCCTGTCTTACGAGATATTGGTCGGGCTTTCTCTTTTGCCAGATGCAGTTATGAAAGCTTTGGCTTTTCCGGGGCTTTTGCTACAGTTTTTGACAACATCAGAGCCGGATAGGTCTCAAATAGAAGTAGCCATAAAGGCCTTGGAAGGTGCGCTTGAGGGTGAGGGCGAGGAAGCTGATATAATGGCGTGATGGGTATGAAGGTGCTGTGCATCGTTGGAAAGAGTCTCTTTCAACCGTTTAAGGCGGCTCTTGTGCTGGGGAATGTCGAAGAAGCTCTGGCGTTTTTGAAAAGAAACGATTACAAGGGGGAAGAAATAAGGGTTTTAGAAGCAATAGACGAAAGATTCGGGGTTCAAAGAGCAGTTTTTTTGACAATTGATGACGAAAGAGAAAGGTTCATGACGGAAGTTAGGAAGGAATATTTCAGGGAAAGGTTTGAGGTTGCAGTAGAAAAGCTCTCATTTAATCCAAAGAGAGTCGACGAGCGAGCGGCAAAAGAGCTTTACGAGATTTTTGGGAGATACTCAGATCACATTTTGGCGGCAGGGTGTCAGGACAAGCCTTTGTCGAACATAGCTGTATGGGCGGCAGTCAAAAGAGGAATGAAGGTGGCTTTGATGGGACATAACGGCACGGCGTTTATATTGGAGTAGATAACACTGCGATGGAAGGAGGTGAGGTCATGCCATTTTACAGGTATGTGTGTAAGAATTGTGGACATGAAAAGGTGATTATGCACTCCATGAATGAATCTCCTAATGTAGTTTGTGATGTCTGCGGGGCTCCCATGAAGAAAGCGGTTGGAAGAGTAGGGATTGTCTTTAAGGGAAGCGGCTTTTATATAACAGATTCGAGGAAAGGGAATGGGAAATCCTCGAACAGCGGAAATTCTGAGACTAAGAAAGAGGAGAAGAAAGCAAGCTGATTCCCCACCATATGGTGGGGTTTTGTAATTTTTTGAGACCAGGGGTGAGAAGGTTGAGGGGGATGAGACTTTACGTTATTTTGATTTTGACAGCTTTTTTCTCGGTATTTGCTTTTGCTGGTTCTCAAAGCAGTTTTGAGAGCACGGTTGATGCGAGCATAACGATGCTCAACAACAGAGTGAGTGCCGTCATGGGTTATATTGAAGGAAGGTTGGCGGAGCTTGAAGATACGGTGGATAGGAAGCTCTATGGTGTGGAGAGAAGGGTTGAAAACCTGGAAAAAGGACTTGAAGTGGTGAATAAGATCATAACCGGGCTTAACGATACTTTAAAAACGGTATATCAGAATCAAGTTTCCATAACAGCCCTTGTTAAAAAGATCGCCGAGAAGCTGCAGGATTTGGAGAGGATTTCATTGGAGAACAAGAAGGAGATTGATTCACTTAAGAATGATAAGGAGAAGGAATATGACCGTTTGCTTATTTACACTTCGCTGGCTGTATCGGCTCTTAACACATTGCTGATTTTGCTCGTGATTTACTTTAAGTGACTCATTTCAAGACATAGTATTTGCCGTTATCACTGAGTATTTTGCCCTCGAGCTCAAGTTCTGATAGCTTGATGAGTATGTCTTTCAGAGGCAAGTTCAGTCTTTCCGCGATTTCTTCCGCTCCCAAACTTTCGTTTTGGAGTATTTTGATTATTGGATCTGAGGTTTCTTCGATTTGGTTTTCAAGGGTTTTGCCGTAATATTCCAGAATATCCGAGGGATGTGTTACCAACAAGGCACCTTGTTTTATAAGCCAGTTGTTACCTTCCGAATTTTTTCTCCATACATCCCATGGAAGAGCGAATACGTCTCTTCCATTTTCTGCAGCGTGTTTTGCGGTAATGAGAGAACCGCTCTTGATAGGGGCTTCAACGACGAGACATCCAATGCCCAGAGTTGCCATAATGTAGTTTCTTTCAACGAATCTGTGCTTTTTCGCGCCTTCTCCTAAAGGATATGTACTTATCACCGCACCGCTCTTTAAGATTCTTCTATAAAGCGCTTCGTTTGATTTTGGAGTTGGAACATCGACGCCGCTTGCGAGCACGGCAATGGTGGTTCCACTTTCCAGAGCTCCTTCATGCGCTGCTGAGTCTATTCCGAAAGCCAAACCGCTGACTATAACGAAATGTTTTGCAAGTTCTTTGGCGAAGTCTTTAGCAAGTTGCAAACCATATTTGCCAGCTCTTCTCGTTCCCACGATGGTGAAGGCTTCTTCTTTTAAAACTTGACAGTTTCCAGCACAGAAAAACGCTGGAGGAGGGTTTATAGAGTTGCGAAGACTTTCGGGATAAAGGTCGTCCCAGTAGGTTATGAGCTGGACTTGGTTTTCATTCATTCTCGATCGTTGATCTTGTATATGACTTTCTATTCGCGCCAAAAGCACTTTTCTCTTCTCATCGGGAATGAGACACTCAAGATCGAACTTGCATTTCTCGAAGTCTTGAACTGAGCGGTTTAGAAGGTAATAGAGGGAGTGTATCAAGAGCGGATCCGACCTTGCCATGTTTACTTCTCCTTTTCGAAAGAGCTGAAACCCTCACTTTTAACTGTTTTTCCGCCATCGAGAACCATGAATACCTGACCGCCAAGCTCGGGGAATTTCAGAAGAACGAATCTGTAGTCTTTCCCTAAGACGAATCCGGCTGTCGAGAGAACATCTGCCGTAACGGCATCTTTTGCCACAACGGTGACGCTCCATACGCCTCTTGCTGGTTTGCCGGTTTTCGGGTCCATGATGTGATGATACCTTACACCGTCAATAATGAAGTATCTTTCATAGTCTCCAGAAGTTGCTACAGCACCTTCTTTGAGGTATATCATGTCGACTATGCCCTCGCCGCGTGGATTCTTAATCCCTATGGTCCAACAGCTTGTGCCAAACTTCGGACCGATTATTCTTATATCTCCGCCGGCATCTATGAAACCAGTGGCATTCTTATCCACGGCCTTGATCTTTTTGTAAGCCCTTTCGAGCGCGTATCCTTTGACCATTCCACCCAAATCTATCCATGCACCGTCTTTCATGTAAACTCTGGAATTTTTTGAGTCGATTACTATTTTATCGTAGCCAGATCTTTTAAGTTCTCTCTCTATTTCATAGTCGCTTGGTACGTGGAGTTCAGAGGCATTTTTAGAGGAGAACTCGTCGAACCCCCAGAGTCTTATGATTCTCCCAAGTGCGGGGTCGAAAGCTCCTTCAGTACTCTTTGCAAAACCTATTGCTGCTTTTATAAGCCCGAGTGTTTCTTCATCGACTTCTGTCCATGTGGATGAGTGGTTTATCTTGTAAAGGATGCTCCCGGGTCTGTATGGATCGTACTTTTGGTCCAGTCTTCTGAACTCTTCTATTGCCATCTGAGCCAAGATCTTGGAAGGCATTTTGTCACCGGCCACATATACTCTAACTCGTGTCCCCATCACAAACTCTGTGAGTTCGTAATACACTCCCCTCGTTTTTCCAAGTACAATGTAGAGTAGAATGGAAAGAACTAACAGGAGAGAAGCGGCAGAGATAAGGAGGATCTTTCTGGTCCTCAGAAAATCCTTGCGATCTGAAAACCGCATTTGCTGCACCTACCTTCCTCGTCCATTCCTGAGGTATCCACAGTGTATCCATGCCTTCGAATCACAACATTACCGCATTTAGGACATACTGTGGTCTCGTATTTTGGATCCCAAAGATTTCCTATATAAACGAAATGCAGGTATTTTTTGGCAACTTCGTATACTTTTTGGAGCGTTTCAATTGGCGTTGGTGGAATGGTGTATTTGTAATGGGGGAAATACCTACTGAGGTGAAGCGGTATATCCTCGCTGATAGAAGCCAGCCATTTGAATTCTTCTTCAAGTTCCTCCATGTTGTCGTTCTTACCGGGGATAATAAGAGTGGTGACTTCTACATGTACACCGGCTTTGTAAGCCAGTTCTATAGTTCTCATGACCACTTCTTTTTTACCGCCGATTTCCTTTAGATAAAACTCGTCGTTCCAACCTTTGAGATCTATGTTCATGGCGTGGATAGATTGGAGAAGCAGTTTCAATGGGTCTTCTTCGATGTATCCGTTTGTCACGAGGACGTTGTACAAACCTTCTTTTGAGGCGATTCTCGCGGTATCCAAAACGAATTCAAACCATATTACGGGTTCGTTGTAAGTGTAAGCTATTCCCTTGGAACCCCTTTCTACTGCTATTCTGACGAGCTGCTCTGGGGTGACGCGTCTCGTTGGTGCCATCTCGTGGGCTATTTCCCAATTCTGACAGAATGGACACCTCAGGTTGCATCCTACTGTGCTGACAGACAGAATCTTATCACCAGGGTTGAAATGAAAGAGTGGCTTTTTCTCAATGGGATCCATGGCTATGGCACTGACTTCACCGTAGTTCAGTGTGACGAGTATTCCGTTTTCGTTTACCCTGACCTTGCAGAGGCCAGCTTGGCCAGGTTTCAACACACATTTATGAGGGCATAACGTGCACCTCACGGTTTTTTCGTCGATGTTTTCAAATTGCAAAGCCATTTTCTTCATCGTAAATCACCTCAGTGATATCTTTCGACTGTGAATTTGTAAATTATCTCGGGTTTTTCATAAGGGTACATGATGCCGGCTTTCCAGCAAGCGATTCTTATCTGTTCTTCTACATCGTCAACGCCTTCTATATCTGGGAGGAGAAGCCCCCTTCTGTTCCCGCTTACCACGATTATTCCGTATTTTTTAGGGTCCAATTCTTCGATTCTTCTGATGGCCACAGGTTCGTGAAGGACGTCTACTGATACAACTATATCGTCTAACTCATTTGGTGTGACTGGAGTGAATCTTGGATCTCTCGTGGCAGCGGCTATGGCGTTTTCTCTTATCTCGAGAGCCAGATTTTCCTGCGTTGGCAAGAAAGTTCCAATGCAGCCACGCAGGCTGCCATCCAGCTTGTGAAGAGTTACAAAAGCCCCTGCTTTTCTTTCGAAAAGCTCCTTAGGTAGCCTCGGATGAGGCTCTATTCTCTTTCCGTGTTTGATGTAGTTCTCTATAACCTCTATTGCCCATTTAACGTACGGATGCTCTCCTTTCAGCGTTATCACCTCATCCGAAGAATGTCATTGCGAGTTTGTAGTACTCATAAGGAACGAATTTCTTGACGCTTACACCGTATTCAATCGGTATTGAGACTATGTCGTTTCCTTTAAGAGCTACCATCCTTCCAAAATCGCCTTGGATAACGAGCTCCATTGCTTTAACCCCATACTTGGTTCCCAAAATCCTGTCGAATGCCGTCGGAGTTCCTCCCCTGAGAAGGTGTCCCAGAACCACTGCACGAGTTTCATACCCGGTCCTCTCGCTCACAACCTTTGCAAGTACGTGGCCTATTCCACCGAGTTGTATGTGTCCAAACTCATCTGTTCTGGTATCTATCGTTATCTGGGTTTCGAAATCTGTTGGTTTGAATCCTTCAGCTACTGCTACAACAGCGTATTTCTTTCTCTTCATTCTTCTATCCAATATATGGATGATTTCTTCCAATGTCATGGGAAACTCCGGTATCAATATCAAGTGTGCTCCAGCGGCCAGCCCTGCTTCTATCGTTATCCATCCTGTGTCTCTGCCCATAAGCTCTACAAATATGATTCTTTCATGTGATTTTGCTGTGGAATGAAGCCGGTCTATGGCATCTGCTCCGACGTTAACAGCAGTGTGGAATCCAAATGTGTAATCGGTGTTTGATATGTCGTTGTCTATCGTCTTTGGCACTCCCACGACATTCAAACCCATGGCGTGATATTTCGCCGCGACTGAAAGCGTGTCATCTCCTCCTATTGCTATAAGTGCATCCAAGCGAAGTTTCTTGATGTTCTCTAAAACTTTGTCTCTCGTTTCAACGCTCTTGAAAGGATTCGTTCTGCTCGTTCCGAGTATGGTTCCGCCCAGTATGTGGATTCCCTCTACATCGTCATCTGTGAGTTTCACATACTCCAAATCTATTAGTCCTTTCCAACCATGTTTGATCCCAATGATTTCGATGTCTTTTGGAGCGGACTTTACTATACCCCTGATGACTGCGTTTAGACCTGGACAATCTCCACCTCCTGTCAGAATTCCAACACGCATCTTGCGCACCCCCAGATGATAGATTTTGCACACTGCATGATATTTTATCACAAATTCTTAGGAAAAGTTTTTCGTGTCGTATAGAGGATTTTTTGACAAATTGAAGACGGGATTAAGGGTGCCGATAAGAGTGATGGAGGTGATTGGGATGCGTGTGAGCCAAGTAAACGCGCATGTGGGGTCCGCTCATGAGCATCTCAAACCCAAGGAAGGTCAGACCCTCCTCAGAATTACCTATGAAAAAGAGGTTTATTACTACAAAAGCATCAAGGTCGAGTACGCTGATACCTACCATGTCTCCTTCGGAAGAGGTGTTTTGGAATCCCTTAGGAAGTGGCTAAGAGATCTACTGAATGACGAACTGAAGAAGCTCAAGAAATTGCTGAAGGAAATGAAAAAGGAAATAGCAAGGAGTTCTGCCAAGATCATGGCTGTGGCGATTTTAGAAGGGTCTTACAAAAGCGTTAAGGGTAGCAAGATTGTTTTGCCAAAAGTTAAAGAGACGGTTCTCGATGTGATAGACGAGATGATAGAGGAGATCAAGGGAATCAAGAAATTTTTGGAAAGTCTTAAGGAAATGCTTCGAGAAGGATTCGGAGCTTGGGAAAAGGAAGGTCATAAAGGGCTTGAAATTTATTATGAGGAGCTGGGGGTGAGCGTTGAAAGGATGGAAATTGAGATCCTTGCTTGATAAAATAAAACACCAGGGGTGAATAGATGTTTCCAAGACTTGTCATTGATTTGTCAAAGATAAGGAGAAACACCGAAAAACTCCTGTCTATTCTTTCGGAGAAGAACATTGATTTGGTGGGAGTTACAAAGCTTTTCATGGGGAATCCCAAGCTTGCTGAGGCGTATAAAAAAGCTGGGGTTGGAATCCTGGCGGATTCGAGATTTGAAAACCTGAGAAGGATCAAAGAAGCGGGTATAGAAGGTCCTTTCATGATGATAAGGATTCCTCCCCTCTCCCATATACCTAAGATGATGGATCTTGTCGATTATTTTCTCGTTTCTGAGCCTGAGGTTTGTTTTAAGTTGGATGAGAGTGTGGATAGGCCTGTTAAGCTCATCTACATGGTCGATGTTGGAGACCTTAGAGAGGGGGTTATGTACGACAAAGCGGTCGATGAGATTTTGAATGTTCGAAAAAATTTGAAGAAAGCAGCCGTGGTCGGTGTGGGAACGAATGTTGGTTGTTTCGGGGGGGTCCTTCCCACCAAAGACAATCTGAAATTTTTAATAGATGTAGCGAAAGAGATTGAAGCCGAAGTGGTGTCGGTGGGCGGAACGGTGTATCTATTGGCACTTGAAAATGGAATCCTGCCCAGTGAGATCAACCAGTTTAGAATAGGCGAGGCGGTTTTGCTTGGAACTGATGTTACAGGGAACAGGGATATACCGTATTTAGAGCAGGAGACGGTTATCCTCGAAGCAGAAGTCATTGAGGTGAAGTGGAAACCTTCAAAGCCCATTGGTCCCACCGGTTTGGATTCCATGGGAAGAAAACCAGAGTTCGAGGATAAAGGAGAGCGGCTCAGAGCAATTTTGGCCGTTGGTGAGCAGGATATTAACCCTTTGGGGTTGAAGCCATTGGATGAAGGTGCGGAAGTTGTTCATGCTTCGAGTGATCACTTGATCGTGGATATAACTGAGGTTGAAAGACCAATAAAGGTTGGGGACATCATGAGGTTTAGGACGAATTACTCGGCAACTTTGAGAGCGGTAACTTCTCCGTATGTGGAAAAAGTTTATATTGAATGATAATTGCTGATAATTCGATGTAACTGCGTATATGTAGGGAGCTCTGGCTCCCTTTTCTTTTTATCACGCACATACCAAGAATCCTGTTCCTGCTGCATTAAGATAAATTATTTTGAATTATTTCCGTTTTTCTTCGTCAGATTCCTTTTTGCTGATTTTTGCGAATTTTTCTCATATTGTTCTCGCTGTGGTAGGCTCCCTATGGGGAATGTGAAAAACCTACCAAGGGAGGATGAGAGCCGTGGGCAGGAACCCTTACGAAATCTTCTTGACTCAGCTGGAAAAAGGAGCAAAAGTTTTGAAGCTCGAAGATTATGTGGTGGAAGTTCTTAAAGAACCGGAAAGGGTCATCGAGGTTTCGATACCGGTTAAGATGGACGACGGAACGGTAAAGGTTTTCAAAGGATGGAGATCAAATCACAACACCGCGCTTGGGCCGGCAAAGGGAGGTATAAGATATCACTGGGAAGTCACCAAGGAAGAGGTCATGGCTCTTTCTGCATGGATGAGCATGAAGAATGCGTTGATGGATCTTCCTTATGGAGGAGGTAAAGGTGGAATAAGGGTGAACCCCAAGGAACTCTCCGAAAACGAATTGGAGAGGCTTTCGAGGGGATTCATCGATAAAATTTACAAGTACATCGGTCCTGATCAAGATGTTCCAGCACCCGATGTTTACACAAATCCAAAGATAATGGCTTGGATGATGGATGAGTATGAAAAATTGGTTGGTAGGAAAGCTCCCGGTGTTATCACTGGAAAGCCATTGATCGTTGGGGGATCTGAAGGGAGGGGCCACTCCACAGCTTTAGGAGGTTTCTTCGTTTTGAGAGAAGCCCTGAAAGTTAAGGGAGAAAGCTATGAAGGAAAAACAGCAGCTATTCAAGGATTTGGGAACGCGGGATCCTTCATGGCTAAGTTCCTTTACGAAGCCGGTGTGAAAGTCGTTGCGGTTTCTGATTCCAAGGGAGGAATTTACAAAGCGGACGGGCTTCCAATTCCAGAGGTTATAAAGCATAAGCAGGAAAAAGGTACGGTTGCCACTTTCCCTGGAGTCGAGACCATCAGCAACGAAGATGTGCTCCTGTTAGATGTTGACATTCTGGTTCCGGCTGCTCTGGAGAATGTCATCACGGACAAGAACGCCAATGATATTAAGGCAAGGTATGTCGTTGAGCTTGCCAATGGTCCAGTTACCCCGGAAGCGGACGAGATACTCTACTCTAAGGACGTATTCGTGCTTCCCGATATCCTCGCTAATGCCGGAGGAGTCACCGTTTCTTACTTCGAATGGGTCCAGAACAGGATGGGCTACTACTGGGATCTCGAAGAGGTCGAGGAAAAGTTGGACAAGAAGATGTCCAAAGCTTTCAGGGAAGTATATGAAGCCATGAACGAGTACAAGATAGGCTCCAGGGAAGCTGCTTATGTCGTAGCACTCAGAAGGATAGTCGAGGCTATGAAAGCAAGAGGCATCATCTGAGGTTCAGTAGCTGGAGAGAATGTACAGCGGTAAAAGGGCGGGGCGGGTCCCGCCCTTTGGTTTTATTTGAGAAAAGCAATTATCATTGAGAGTGTTATTGCAGAGAGCAGTGTGGACATTGCTATCTCTGTGCTCACAATTTCTGGATCTTTTTTGATGGAGTCCGCTATCACTGCTGCGTTCATAGCTGTGGGCATTGAGGACTCTACTATAAAAACGGTCTTGAATAACCCTTCCATGGGAATTATCGTGGTGACCAGGTAGGCTATTAGAGGAACCACGAGAAGCCTGTGCAGACTCGCTATAAGAGCGGAAGAAAGGACGTCCTTTTTGAATTTCACAGAAGACATGCTAACGCCCAGGAATACGGTTATGACCGGTATTGCAGCTTCGTTTATCATATTTAATGACCTTGCTATGGGTAATGGAAAATCGTGCCAGTTGATTCCAGAGTAACCCAAGACCAACCCGATTATCACCGCGTACATAAAAGGTAGTTTTAAGAGGTTCTTAAGGCTTTCCCTTAGATTTTTGAGCATAGATGCTACTCCCAAGGTGTTCACAATGCTGACAGAGATCACGGAGTAGATCACTCCGTAAGCTACGGCTGTCTCACCGAATGCGAGTCTCAAAACAGGGTATCCGAGATATCCGGTGTTACCAAAGACAGAAGTTAAAAAGAAAAGATCGCTCATGCGTTTTTTCCTCAAGATCATTTTGAATAAAAGGAAGTTGTAAAGGAATATCAGTGCAAAAGCTGATCCGTAGACCATTATGTCCTTAAAAGAAGGAGGATGGTCGTTCACGAATGAAAAGGTCAATACTGTGGCGAAGACCCAGAGAGTGAGTTTGGATAAGACGATTTTGTCTCCAGGAAACATCTTCCCTATAAACCATCCTATGGCTATAAGAGTCATTAGAGGTAGAATGGCGTTTATAAATACCTCCAACGAATGCACCTCCCACAGGCTGGATTGTATCAAAATTATGATAGAATTTGCGGGGAGGTGATGAGTGTGAAAATAGCGGTTCCAGCAAACGGAAGAGATCTGAGCAATCCAGTGGCTGATAGGTTTGCAAGGGCGGAATTTTTCATAATATATGATGATTCCACGGGAAATTTTGATGTTTTGGAGAATAGTTCTCTTGGCTCTCATGGGGCTGGTCCGAGAGTTGTTCAGTTTTTGGCGTCTCAGGGGGTAGATGTTTTGATAGTCCCCGGTATGGGACAAAATGCCTTCGGGGCAATGATGGCTGCGGGTCTTAGAGCTTATCTTGCAGTTCCTGGTAGCGTCGGAGAAAACATAGAACTTTTTAAAAGTGGTAAATTAGAGGAAATGAGATTTCCCACGAGAGCGGGATGAGGAGGGATATCTATGAAGAAAGTTTTGGTGGTTGTCTTCGCTTTATTGATCTCACTCGCAGCGTTTTCCATGGCCTTTAAAGATGTCCCGAAGTCGCACTGGGCTTACGAAGCTGTGAATGCGCTTTCTGACTGGCATATTCTCACCGGCTTCGAAGATGGGACTTTCAGAGGTTCTGAAGTTGTTACGAGGTACCAGCTGGCTGTTGCACTTTATAGGGCCATAGAGTATCTAAAGAGCCAGATCGGCGGTGCGGGAAGTGTGGGAACGACGGCTCTCCCAAGTGATAAATTAAGTCTGGCTTTCCAGAAGATAGCCAAAAATGAGATAGCTATAGCAAATTTGGAGAAACTCATTGCGGATATGAGAAAGAAGATGGGAATGACACCCGTTCAGGCAGGTGTACATGCGGAGGATGTTAAGGCGGCTTTGGAGCTTGCGAAGGATGCAAAAAGCTTAGCAGAGGAAAATAAGGCTGCTATTGCAGCGTTGGATTCGAAGTTGCAAATGCTTGAGATGAATTTAAAAGCGGGTAAAGGGGAAGTGACGCTCCCAGAAGAAGTCAACAGGAAACTCGAAAACCTTCTTGCAACCGTTTCTGGGATGAAAACGGATCTATCCGAAATTGATGTTTTAAAAGAGAGATATGGAAATCTTTCGAAGAAAGTGATTTACCTCGAGCAGCAGGTCAATGAAGCGAGCGGGAAGGCTGAAAAGGTAAAGGAAGAATTTGATGCTTTGAAAAAAGACTTCGAAGATCTCTCGAAGAAAGTGCAGGATCTTTCCACTAACCTCGGAAAGGTTGACGAGATTGGAAAGAAAGTAGGAAGTTTGGAAAGCAGGGTTAGCTCTTTGGAAGAGACAGTTAGAAACATGCCAAAGGCTGGTGGATTCAGCTTCTGGGATTTTCTTTCAATAGCTTCTATGTTGATGTCGGTTGTGGCTTTGGTTTTTGTCTTTACAGTGGGGAAGTGAAGAGATGGAGAGATTTGCAAAGGCAGTTTCAAATGTTTTGAAGAGATTTGTTGATGCAGGCATGGAAGAGATAGATCTTTACGATGTGTGGATAGAGACTTCTATACCAATGGATATCATCGAAGAGGTTGTTAGGGAGAAGATGGCGGAGATCCCAGAAGGAGTTAAAGAGCTTAGTTTGAAGGGGAAGGTCATCTGGAGGAGGGAAGAACATGAAGAGTAGGGCGGTGATGCTCGCCCTGATTTTTTTTGCTGCAGTCTCCTTTTCAACGGCTTTTAAAGACGTTCCCATTAATCATTGGGCGTATGATGCTGTTATGAGTGTTTCGGAGTTGGGCATAATTTCAGGTTATCCTGATGGTACTTTTCGAGGAGTTGACTATGTCAGCAGGTATCAGCTGGCGGTGGCTATATATAGGACTATCCAGTACATAACAAAAGCTTTGGGAGCCCCCCAAGGAGGGGGTGTTGTTGGAAAGGGAGTTGTCGATGAGCTTGATAGGAAGATACAAAATTTGAAAGAAGTTCTTGCCAATTTGAAGAGTGATTACGAAAGTAAGATGAGAGATGTTGACGCCAAGCTGACCCAGCTCAGCTTGGATGTTTCGGGGCTATCAGAAAGTTTCAGTCAAATCAGCGAAAAGTTAGAGAAGAAGTTGGCCACTCTTGATGGGAGTATTAAGAGCTACAGCCTGAGGGTTACCAAGGTTGAAAAGGATGTTCTCGATCTGAAAGACGATGTTAGTACTATCAGGAATAGTCTCATAGCCATTGAAAAAGTGGCATCTAAGAATGAAACATCGGTAAAAGATCTGTACTCGAGAGTGAACATGTTAAATCTAACTGTGGATTCAAGTCTGGTAGATTTGAGAAACGAATTCAAGTCAGATTTGAGAGAAGTGAAAGATGATTTGTTGAAATCGTTGAAGAAAACGGAGATAGCTGTTTCAAAGAACTCCAGTTCTCTTCTCATTTTAGAAAAAAATGTTAGTCAGCTCAGGGAGGAGGTTTTGACCAAGGCTTCCAACATGGATATGGCTAAAATATCACAGCGTTTGAGTTCTCAAGAAGCGGATAGTAAAGTGCAGTGGGTTTTCATAATCCTTATATCTCTCGCCGTGATAGCAGAAGGTGTGTTCCTATACATCAACGGAGGTGGAATTAGATGAAAAAGTTTTGGGTTGTCTTAGGTGTAGTAGTGATGGCAGTGCAGCTTATGGCTTTCAAAGATGTTCCACGGTCACATTGGGCTTATAAGGCGGTTATTGCGCTTTCAAAATTGGGAATACTGACTGGATATCCTGATAACACTTTCAGAGGAGAAAATACCGTCTCAAGGTATCAACTTGCCTATGCTCTGTACAAAATGGTGATATACGTTCAAGAGTACGTTGAGAATGAAGTGAGTAATACGGATTATTTGGCATCATTGAAACGGGAACTCTCACGTATTTCTGACATGAGTGCAAAGGCTTACAAGTGGGCCATGGAAAATTCGGACGAGATTTCACGATTGAAATTGCGAATGGACGAAATGGAGAAGAAGATCGAGAGCGGAAGCGGCGAGGGTATTAGCAATGTTTTTGAGGAGATAGCGTCCTTGAAGAGTGAATTTGATCAGAAGCTTCAGGGGATTTCGGTTAGACTTGATGGAAAATACTCGAATCTTGAGAAGCGTGTAAAGACATTAGAAGATAAGATCAGCAGTTTTGACTTTTCCCAAATTGTGGACTTCAAAAAGGCCATAGAAGATGTTAAAGGTGTGAGCTTGGATGTTGAGGTTTTGAGAAGGGATCTGGTGAGTGTTGAATCGAGCCTTGTCAATCTATCTGCTTCTATGACATCTCTTAAAGAAGCGTTTTCAAGTTTGAGAGAGGAAGTTTCAGAAGAGGTTAAGGAATACAGTACCAGTATAACAAGTAGCGTGACCGCACTTGCGGAAGCTCTTGGAAGTACTCAGGCATCTGTCACCACTCTCGGTTCTGATGTGCGCGTATTGAAAGAGACTACATCGAATTTGGAGAAAATGCTTAAAGATGATATAGGGGAGCTAAGGCGTGACGTAGACGAGCTTTACAAGAAGCGTTCATCCACGCAGCTTTATATCTTTTCATATCTGTTTTCACTTGTGCTGTTTGGCGTGGCTGTTTATATAGCAATTGCGTATTGATCGAGGGGAAAGGCCTTGGTTTATGTGCTTTTCGTAAAGCTTGTGGGATCATCTGACGTGTGGCGAAAGATAGCAGTTCCTGGTGAAAAGACTTTTTCGGATCTAAGTGAGACCATATTGAATGTTTTCGATTTGGACAAAGTACACCATATGCATGAGTTCGTTTTGACGGATCCGAAAAGTGGTTTATGTGTGAAGATGAAGAATGAAACTGGTTGGATCTTACGTCCGTTGGATGTGTTTAATGAAGGTAGCGAAAAGCTTAAAGACTGGATCACTTATGCTTGGGATATCGTTTATGTCTATGATTTTGAAAACCCTGTGATTTTTACAATCCAACTTGAAAAAGTTTTGGATATTCCTTTGAACAGAATCATGTATATAGATGGGGAGGGATTTGTCTCCCTCCCCACCGGTGTCGCTTCTTCGTGAAGTTTTAGATCTTTTATGCGTAGGTGTAGGGGTTGTTCACGGAAAAGTATGTCATCATCATGTTGAGTGCGAGAAGTCTCTCCGTCATATAGGGGTTGTAGCTGTATGTGTAGTAATTTGAGAACGGGTTGTAGTTCGTGTTTTGGAAGAGCGCGTAGGTTGGAATGTTCCTCATAGCGTTTGCCATGTTTTGAGCGCTTGCAGCAGTGCTTGCGAACGCTGGCATGACGAGGTTTTGAATCGTTTCAGGGTTTTCCAAGGCTTGCTCGAACTGCTCCGTAATTTGCAAGCCGTTTTCAGTTGGTACTATGCCTATTCCCTGCATTATTGGGTTATTCCTTATCACGTTAAGAGAAGCTTCTATTGCTGGAGAATACTGTGCGAGATTTTGAGCTTGTTCGTATAAGTTGTTGAAGCTTTCGACAAAATTCTGAGCTGCTTCCCGGATTTCCTGGGTGTTGTAGTTCACTTCAACCGTATACTCGCCTGTTTGTGTTGCCGTCAAGTTGACACCTTGTATGGCCGTTATCTCGTTGGTCGCATTTTCGTGTCTTACGCCATTAACTTCATAGATCAAGTTTTGAGCATTTTGCGTAATGTTTTGCAGGCCAGCGGCCTCAACGATGTTACCAGTTATGTCTTCTACCGTGAACGCGTTTTCTTCACCCGTTTCACCGGTTAAAACCAATCTCGCTTGAGAGCCTTGGACTTGAACCTCTGCTGTGATTCCAATTCCTGCTTCATTTATCTGCTGGGCTAAGTTTGTCAGAACGTTCATGTTGTTCATTTCCTCAGTTACGTTTACAGTGAAGGTGTAATTGGTATTGTTGAGGTTTATTGAAATAGTGTTGGTACCCGTTTGGAAGTTGTTTTCGGTTGCGTTGAGCCAGGCTCCTGTATTGACTTGTGATTGTGCGAGTTGAGTGACGTTGATCTCGTAGCTTCCTATGGGGGTGTTCTCTTCAACCGTTCCGGTTAATCCCTCACCGGAGATGGCGAGTGTTCTGCTTGAAAATACTGTTCCAAGATTCTCGGCTGCTGTTTGAAACTCGTTTAAAGCGTTTTGATATCTCGTTACTTCTTGAGCGTATTCCTGAACATTGAAGCCCGTTGTGTAGATCGATGATATCGGCTGGTAGTAAAAAGATGTGACGTTTTGTGATTGCTGAACAGTAGAAATAGGCTGCAGAGAACTAAGGAGCGTTGGGAAGTAGGTGTAATACCAATAGTTGTTCATTATCGGGTCCATTACACCACCCCCTTTTCATTAAATATGATCGACTCAGGGGTGAAAAAGTTCAGATCAAAACTTAGTAGGAAGCAGGAGTCCGATTATCACTCCCGTTATACCCTCACCGCCCAGGAGACCAGAAGCTATTGCCATACCACTTTCTATATTACCACTTTTTGTTTTGTCTAAAATAATTCTTATCCCGCCCCCCAGAGCTACGGGCAGAGTTATGTAGAAAGGAAGATACATCCCTATTCCAAACGTGAGAGCAGGTATGTCAAAGAGTTGAAGGATAACTGCTGTCAGAATTCCAAGGGAGAATTCTTTTGCCACGAGGCCGCCAGAGATGAATTGTGCCACGGCACTTGCCTGGGGTACTGGAAAGAGATTTCCAGCACCAAATGCACCCGAGCCATACTTTGAATGAAGAGTGATAAGGACCCAGGAAGCCACAAAGACCCCCACCAGTGCTCCTAATGCCTCAGAAATGAGCTGAGCTCGTGGATTGGTTTTCAAAATATAACCTGTTTTCATGTCTTGCAGCGAGTCTCCGGCGATTCCAGTTGCTACAGCGATCACGGCAGCAGAGAACACCATGGATTTTACGTCCATGTCAACGATGGCTCTCATTATCATTAGAACAATTATCGCGAAGACTTCCATTGGATCAATGCCGGTCGTTCCATCAACGGCCCCGGCCATATGGACTATGAAAAGTCCCAGAAGTGCGAGAAGGCCGCTTTCTACCACTCCCAAACCCGTGAGAGTCGAGAATATGAAGATCACTCCTATCACTATGAGATCTGTCTTGCTTATAGCAGCGAACTTTTTTGCTTTGAAGAGTCCCTTCAGAAGCATTCCAATCCCGCCGCCTATGATCATCCCCAGACCGAACCTTTTCACAACATCACCGCATGGTCCCAGAGCAATGGCTGTTATTCCACCGCCAAGCCAACTCATGGTATAAAGTCCGCCTATAATGAAACCTATTCCAACTGCCATTGGAAACATTCCAAAGCCCTTGTAAATCACCGGTATGATTCCAAGTCCATCTCTTAGATATGTGAAAAGAGCCGAAAGTCCCATAGAGGAAAATAGTGTGATAGCTTTTTTACCTCCTTCGTCACCTGCTTTCAAAGTTTCTGCGGCTGCTATTCCCATTGGGAATGGAAGATTCTGGTTTACGACGTATTCTCTCCTCGTGCTCATTGTCATCCCGACACCGAGTGCACTTCCTATGGCAGCTGCCAAAATCACACTCTTGTAGCCCATTGAGCCCTTTCCGAGCACCCATAGTGCGGGGATGGTAAAGGCGAGACCTCCAGCTACTAACCCCCCAGCTGATATGCCTGTATGAGCGACGTTTATCTCATGAAGAGATGCTTTGAAGAATTTCAGTATAAACATGGAAAAAAGAGCCGCAAAAACTGTTGGCCAAGGAAGAGCCCCCATTTTCAGTGCGATGTAAATAGAGCTCATGCTCACGAGGAATGAACCAACAGCGGAGACGATGAGAGCCTTTGTACTAAGATGTTTTTCCACAATCCGCCCCCCTTTTAATGAGCTGCTATGGCCAATGCTATGGACATGAGTTTAGATCTCGCAGTGTCCGCCCTCGAGACTATAACTATCGGAGCTTTAGCGCCTACTACCACGCCTGCTATGGTTCCTCCACCCACGTATACGAAGGATTTTCCAAGGAAATTGCCGGAATGTATGTCTGGTACAACCAGTATATCTGCCTTTCCGGCTACTTCTCCTTTTACTCCCTTTATCTTCGCAGCAAGCTCACTCATAGCATTGTCAACACCGAATGGCCCGTCCACGATGGCTCCCTTTATCTGCCCTCTATCTGCCATCTTTGCTATTATCGCTGCTTCCATTGTTTCTGGCATGTCCGGGTTTACGACCTCAACAGCGGCTATCAAAGCCACCCTTGGCTTTTCGTAGCCAAGCTTGTGGGCCAGTTCGACTGCGTTCTGGATTATCTGAACTTTTTGTTCCAGGGTTGGTTTAATGACCATACCCCCGTCTGTGATGAAGAAAACCCTGTCTACGTGTGGGGAGTGGGCCAGTATAACATGTGAAAGGAGCCTGCCTGTTCTCAATCCCCATTCCTTGTTCAGAGCGGCTTTTAGAAGAATAGAAGTCTTTATGAGACCCTTCATCAAAACTTGTGCTTTACCAGAGGAGACTTGTTTGACGGCAACTTCAGCAGTTTCTTCATCCGTATCTGTGGGAATGAATTCGTAATCAACGCCAACTTCTTTCATGTTTTGTTCTGTCTTTTCCTTTTTGCCAGCGACGATCACATGACTCACGATGCCGGCTTCCTCCGCCTCTTTTAGGGCTTTCAATGCCTCGATGTCTTCTCCACCTGCCAGTGCTACAGCAGCTTTTCTGCCTTGAGCGAGCTTGAGCAGCTCTTCCAAGTTCTTAAGCACAGAATCCCCCCTTTATGCTACTGCTATAAAGCTTTCTTTCAGGGCTTCTTGTAAAGCGTGTATATTCACTATGATTCCAGCCGCTATGAGCTTACCATTTTTGTCGTAAAAGTAGAAAATCTTGTGAAGGGAATCCTTTTTTCTCAGAAGCTTTCTGACGATCTCATCTTCCTTGGAACTCAGCAAGGCACAATTCTCACAGGGAGGAATGTATTGAAACTCGGTAGGCCCTTCCTCTAATTTTTTCTCCGTTGGCATAGTATTGCTCAGCGTGTTTATAGGACTCCTTAGCAGATATCCTCTTTCCAAAGATGTGAAGACCGCATTGTATGTTCCATACACCTTGAAGTCTATTCTTCCATTCCTGACAGTCTCAGAGAAGCTCTTTTCGAGCTGCTGTCCTATGTATTTGATGATTTTGTTTTCTCTTTTTTCCAATTTGATCGGACCAAATGAGAGCGTGGTTACGATTCTCATGATCCATAAAGCCTCCCGAAGTATCTGTAAGCTGCATCCGCAACATCGGGATCCCAGATTTTTCCTTCATTTTCTTTAATGAATTTTAATGCCTCTGATGGTGACATGTTGATTCCAAATTTCTTTGGTCTCTTGAGATTGTCGAATGCATTCACCACAGATATGATTCTCGAGCAGAGTGGAATTTCCTCTCCTTTAAGTCCATGAGGAAATCCCTTTCCATCCCATCTCTCGTGATGATAGAGAACGCACTCGGCTAAATCATGCATGCCTTTTATCCTTGAAAGAATTTCAAAACCAACGGTTGTGTGGGTCTTTATCAGCTCAAATTCCTTGTGGCTGATATTTGGAGAGGAATATATCCCCATTGGTAGTGCGATCTTTCCTATATCGTGAAGAAGTCCCGCGAGTCTTATGAGAGACGTCTCGGATCTTGAGTGGCCCAAATACTTTGAGAGCATCATGGCGTTGTCCGACACGAAAGACGAATGGCCTCTCTCAAGGTATGGCTTGCCAATTTCGGCGTCTAACGATATTTGGGTGAGAATGTTTAAAAAGCTACTTTTCAAGTTAGAGGTTTCGAGTTCGTGACCATAGAATATGCTCAAAAGGGATGCGAAGAACTCAGCCATTTTTGTCTCCATTTTTTCGAATTTCTGGCTTTTTAGAGAATCGAGCCAAAACTCTCCCACTATTTCTCCTTTGTATTTTATCGGGCAGAAAAGGCTTACGCTTAGGTCATCAGCACCTGCGAGCTCGAATCTTTTAGAAACTTCCAGAGGAAGATTCATAGAATTTTGGCTCACCCTCCAATTGATCATCGTGGGTTTAGTGGAAGGATATGGGGGAAGCTTTATGCCTTTTAGAAATTCATCTTTGTATCCAATGGAGGCTATTAAATACGCGGAGCCTTTTTCACGTATATACACACTTCCAGCATCAGCTGTGGGAATGGTGTTCACGGCCATTTCCAAGATCGTCTTAGCGGCTTCTCTAAAACCCGTTTTTCTTTCCAATTGCAAAATCATCCCTGTACCTTGGACCATTACCTCCAGGTCCTTTTTCAAAGAGGTAACTTTAGATGTGAGATCGTTTATTTTCTCCGCTAATTTCGAAATCGCGCTGTTGAATCTGACCCGCGCCTTTTCGAAATCTTTTAAATAACTCGGATCACTGACTAAGTACGCCTCACCTTCGACTTCGAGATTTTCCAGCGCCTGTATAAATCTCTTGATGGGTTTTAAAAAGCTCTCGTTCATTTTCAGCATCAGATACCGTGTGGTTATGAGAGCGAGCATTATCAAAGCTGATATATGAATTCCCATAAAAACGGCGGGAATTTTTTCGAGTTCCGGAACGTATTCCGGCAGAATGTATAGATCTTTTCCTAAAATATCTATTTTTAAAAACGACCTATCTGGTTTGGGGGAAGATCTTATTTCAAAAGAATTCAAATGATCCCTGATGTAGGAGAGGATGCCGTTGAAGTCATAATAAACTTTTTTTGCGAGTTTTTTATCAACTTGCACTACCTCGAAGACCAATCCATTTTCCCACGTATATTTTTTAGCCGTAAGCAGGTCCTTTTCCAGTTTTGAGAGGGAGTTCATAGGAATCCATTCGTACATTACGGCAAATCGTTTTTTGGCTTCTTTGATGATTTCATTCATTAAGTTTCTGATATCTTCTAACTGTCTCTCCACCAATGCTTTAACATGCTTGTTGAGAACCACACCGCTGTACAAGAAAATGACCATGTCTATTAAAACGAGTAAGATGAAGACAGTGGTAATTACCTTCCAGATGAAGGTTCGGAGGCTCATGAGCTTCACCTGCTCAGTATTTCGAGCCTTTTCGCATCTATCCAAAGTCCTTCGAGATCGTAGAAATTTCTGCCTCTTTCTGTAAAGATGTGTATCACGATGTCGCCGGCATCGATTAACATCCAATCGTATCCTTCACCTTTGTCGTAGTAGATCAAAGGCAGTTTCGAGGATTTTATGAAGGAAACGATTCTATCCCTTAGGCTCTTCATGTGTATGCTTGAGTTGGCTGTCATTATTACGAAATAACTTGTAGGAATAGGAGTTTGACTCATATCCAAGGCAACAGGATCTACGGCTTCCATCTCCTCCAAAATCTCAAAAAGGTCTTTTAATATTCTTTCCACTACCTCTCACCTCCCGGTACTTATTATCTCACAAACTGCAGGATGCTATTTCCATAGTTTCAGGTTGGCTGAAATTCCTAATATTATTGAAATGTTGAAGAGATTTTCATCTCCGGGAACAAGGATGTATCCTTCTCCGTCACTACCTTGGATAGGTTCGAGTTTGTTTGAAATCCAGTGGAGGTTTAATTTTCCAAAAAGTGTCATAAAGCCAAGCGTCTTCTCCACGTTCAAAAAAATCCGGAAGTTCTTCTCTATGGGATTTTCATCGAGTAGGTGTGTTCCGGGCGGAAAATTTTTGAGTTCGTGCCAGGGGTTGTTGTAGGATTTACTGCCGGATAACACGTATTCAGCTCCTATCTCGGTTTTCATTTCTGAAAATTCTCCCTGCCAGCCTACCATGAAAGCCAATGTATTTTCTCCATATTTGAAACCGATGTAGTTTTCCTCGGGAAAAACAACACGTGTAGCGTTTCCAAGAGGAGCTATCGTTTGGGGAAAGTAAACGTATCCGTAAGGGTTATCGTGCGAGAAAGGTTCAAAAGTGTATTTCGTTGCTCCTGCATGGTAAGCGTAGATTTTTCCAAAAGAGGTTTTCAGGTAGCCACCAAGGGACCAAGCTATTTTGTCAGGGTTTTGAAAACTTTCAGGATATAGAAATCTGTTCATGTTCATATCATCTATGAGTATCTGGGCATAGGCATAAGTTTCATGGAAAAAGTAATCAAAGAAAAAGCCCATCATCGAGTTGTCGTTAGTGCCCTGTTTGAAAGGCCTGCCAGAGTAATTTGCGTATTGGATAAAGAAATTAGGGACTGGACTTGCAAAGTATTCAAGATCGAAGAATCTTCCTGTGTAAACAGCGACTTCTTGAAATCCTATCCTGAGAGCGCCGATTTTTATCCCATAACACTTGTAATTGGCACCTCTGTCAGGAAAATCGTACAATATTGGTTTTTCAACCCTGATCTGTTTTGTGAGGCCTATCCACAAGCTTTTATAAAAAAAGTGTGAATTTTCGTACTCGATAGTGGCTGAAAGCGGTGTTTTGGGTTCGGAGGATATGAAAAGGGAATACGGACTCTCAATGGCATCTTTTAAATATGATTTTCCAAGAATAATTTTGAGCTCTTTGAGTTTGAGTCCAACGTATCCTGTTGTGGGTTGAAAATAATATCCAAAGTAGTAGCTTCCAAGATAATTCCAGTATAAATTGTCATTTGAGAGGTACATCCCTGCTCCCATCGTGAGGTTTTCAAAATCCACCAACACGGAAATATCAAGTTTGTTTTGGAAGTTTGTTAAATCAACATCGATCATGGTGTTAATATCGATGGAAAGAGTAGAGATATATGAGAAAACAAACAATAAGGTAAAGGCAATTCGTGAAAAAACGTGCCTCAAGGTTTTCACCTCCGCCGCAAGTTCGCTATTATGATAGGATATCATTAAGGGATTTGCGAAGGGAGGGAGTGGAGTTGGTTGAGTTTGCTATAGAGAAGATTAAAGAGAAAAAAGCAGAAGGCCTTGTTTTCAGGATGCTTGATATTAGCAGGTCTGTATCTTCTACCATGGAAGGTCCTGAGAGGATTATAGAGAGAAGAAGAGAAGGTCTTGGAATGATGGTTATTAAGGATGGAAAAAGGGTTTTTGTGAATGTCTCGGATTTGAGCGAGGAAAGTGTTGATCGGGCCATAGAGCAAGCCATTCAGATGTGTGAGTATGTTCAGGCAGATGATGGAAATGTAGTATCGGATGATGTTGAGACGAAAGAGCAGGAAGGTTTCTATGTTGAGAGTGTAGAAAAGGTGGATTTGGCAAAGCTGAAGGATCTTTCCTTATCAATGGTGGAAAAGGCCAAAGGATATGATCCGAGGATAAAGTTCATCCGAGGTGCCAGCGTAGGGATTAATGTCGTGGAGCAGGAGGTTGCCACGACTCGCGGAGTTCATAAGAGGTTTAAAGCGACAGCAGTTCAAGCTTCCGCGATGTGCAGCGCTATAGATAAAAGCGGCGGTAGCATGGGATTTTGGTGGGCGGTGGGAAGGTCGTTCGATGATCTGGATCCGTTATCCGTTGCTGAGAAAGCTGCCAAAAGAGCCGTTGATGGTCTGGGAGCTGAGGTCGAGAAGACGGGCGTTTACGATGTTATCTTCGATCCCAGCGCGATAGCACTTCTTTTCATGAATGCATTTCTCCCGTTTTCTGGTGAAGAAGTCTATAAGAAATCTTCTTTCCTGAAGCCAGACGATATAGGGAAGAAGCTCTTTGGAGATAAAGTCTCTCTCGTTAACGATCCCACGGATCCAAAACTCGTCGGTTCGATGCCCTTTGACTCCGAGGGCACAAACACTCGGAAATTCTATATAGTCGAAAACGGCGTTTTGAAGTCTTTCTTCCACAATCTCTACAGCGCTACGAAACTCGGGATGAAGCCCACCGGAAATGCCGTTGCAAGATCTTTCAGAAGAGAACCTTCTATCATGCCTTTGAACCTCAGATTTGAAGCGAACGCAAAGAGAGATGAGGTTCTTTCTGCCGTCGAAAGGGGCATATATGTGACGAACATGATGGGTGTTCACACGCTCGATCCAGTTTCAGGTAGATTTTCGGTGCAGATTTCCGGATTCTTAGTTGAAAATGGTGAATTCAAAAAACCAATCAGAGGCATGGCGCTTTCGGGATATCTCAAAGACCTTTTGAGCGGGGTTGATATGGTAGCCGACGATTATGTCCACTTTGGTCCAGTCTCAGGAAGTACCGTCCTCGTCAAGGGGATGAGCGTGGGTGGAAGATGAGCTGAAATTCTTTTGCGACAGAATGCTGGGGAAGCTGGCGAAGAAGCTCAGAATCCTGGGTTTCGATGCGGAATACTATGCTGATATAGGCGAGGACGAGATATTAGAGAAAAGCAAGGGTAGAATACTTCTGACGAGAGATAAGATTCTTTACAGAAAGGCACTGAAGAGGGGATTAAGGGCTTTTTACATTAAATCGGATAAATGGAGGTCGCAGCTGAAAGCCGTTTCAAATCTCTTTCCAATAGAGGAAAACGCCAAACCTTTTACAAGGTGCAGTGTTTGTAATACGCCATTAAAGGATGTGGAAAAGGAAGAGGTGAGAGGAAAGGTACCAGAGTACGTCTATATGACACACGAACAGTTCAAGATATGTCCGAAATGTGGGAAGGTGTATTGGAAGGGCAGTCATATGGAGCTCATAAGAAAGGATATGGGAAAGCTGGTGAAAGTATGGAAAGTATGACTTGGACGATTTTCAATTGTGTTAGTGAGTTTCTTAAAAAGGGATACGAAGGCAAATCGATGGACGAGGTAGCCAGGGTATTGTCTGAGGGAATAAATGTCGAGAATGTAGCGATCTTCGTGTATGAGAGGGTGAAGGATTCTTTAAGACTTGTGGGAACTACCGATAAATCCTTGAAGGAATACGTCGGTTCTTTAAAGATAACCGATTTGAAAGACCTGGAAAATGTACCTTCGTTGATTTTGGCCTCCTTTGATGCTTCAAGGCTTGATGAGAGGCTTGGTGGTTATGATCATGTCCTCAGACTCTCCCATGATGATGAGTTGGTGGGCTTCGTTTTTGTGAAAGGTTCGTGTGGCATAGATGAGAAGCAGATGAAAGTGCTTGCCCAAGATCTAACGATGGCACTCCGGTTTCTGGTCAAATACATGCACATGGAGGATTCTCTGAAAAAGTTTTCTCTTTTGGGAAAGTTTACGGATCTTTTTGAAAGATCTCGCGAGGAAGATGAGCTGATAGAAGGCGTTTTAGATACCGCGATGGAGGTTTTGGAAGCAGAGGCAGCTTTTGTGATGGAAAAGGCAAATGGATGTTACAAAGTGAGGATATCAAAGAATATAGATTTTAACGTGGATTGCGTTCAAAGAGATCATCCTTTGATAGTGGAGCTCGAAGGAAAAGGGGAACAGCTTTTAACCAGGTCGAAGATAAAAGAAATGGCTTTGGAAGAGATAACGGACTATCCGGTGAAATCCCTGATAGGAGTTCATTTCAAAGCCGATGATGGTACAAGGGGCATGGTTGTTTTGGTGAACAAATTGGAAAGAGAGGGTTATAGGCCGTACAAGCATTTCGATGAGATAGATCTTTCGGTTTTGAAAGAAATTGTTCGTCGCTACACCCTTGCAAGTTCTCGACTCAGGTATTACCGAACGATAAAAAGAGAGGTTGAGAAATTAGAAGAGCTCAGGAAAAAGCATGAAGACTTGATTTCGATGTTAAGAGAACACATCAGGAAACTCAACTCTGTTTACGTTGTGAGTCAGGCAATGAGATCGAGCTACAATCTCACCAATGTTTACAAAATCCTCTTGCTGGGCGTCACTTCTCCGAGGGGACTGGAGTTTGATAGAGCTCTGCTTCTTGTGAAGGATCCGAAAAAACAGGTTCTGGTTGGAAAAATGTGGGCGGGGTTTGAGACCAAGGAAGAGCTGGAAAGCTATAGAAAGAAAGCCTCTCAGAGGGCTTTGAGATATGGCGATGCTGTCCAGTATTTCAGAGAAGAAGCTCTTACGATGGATTTCTCGGGGGGACTCACAAAACTCATCGAAGATAAGGTCTTTCATTACAAAGGTCATTCCATTTTGGAACGAGTCGTTTTGAGAAAGAAGGTTTATCATGTAACTCCCAATCTTGCCAGGAGATCTTCAGCAGAACTCTACGATTTGGTGGAACTCGTTGGAACAGAAGATTTTGTGATAATGCCACTCGTGGGAAGGTGGGACACCATAGGTGTCGTGATTTTAGACAACAAATTGACGGGAAATCCCATAAGTGATATGGACGTTGAGATCTTGAAGCTCGTGGCTGAAAGTGCGGGGTTGGCGATTGAGAATGTCATGAATTACGAGGAGTTGAAGAACAAGACACTGTTCCTTGAAAGGCAAAAAAATCTGATTGATTATCTGAGGAGGTTCTCAGAGAGTATTCTTCAGAATTTAGATACTTCGGTAGTTGTGGTAGATGATTCGGGTAAGGTCCTTGAGTGGAATAGAAAAGCGGAGCAAACTTTTGGAAGACCGAGAGAAAGTATGTTGGGAACGCAGCTATCTTGGCTCAGCCCTGAGTTCGAAGATATATGGGCAGTTGCAGGTAGGGTTTTTGAAACGAGAGAGGTTCTTTATCTCTCAAATTATCTTTTGAACATAAGTGGGGAGGAGAGGTACTTTGATGTAAAATTCTCCCCGCTGTGGAGCTCTGATGGTAGGAAAATAGAAGGTGTGATAATAACATTTGAAGACGTAACAGCGAGGTATTTGCTGGAAGTCGAGAGGAAGAGACAGGAGAAATTGGCTGCTTTGGGTGAGATGGCTGCACGAGTGGCTCATGAATTGAGAAATCCCATTTCTGTAATAGGAGGGTTTGTGGGAAGGTTGAGAAAGCATGCAGATAATCCAGAACTTCGTGAAAGATATATAGAAATACTTCAGGGCGAGATAGAAAGGCTGGAAAATATCGTTAATGAAATCCTTGAATTCAGTAAAGATGTACGAAAGTTGGATTTCAGCGAGTTCAATATGGTTGAATTGATAAGAGAAGTGTATCTGTTGCATGAGGAGAAATTGGAGGATAAAGGGGTGGAATTTGAGATAGTAAGCGATAAAGGTGAAGTGGAAGTTTTTGCGGATAGAAGTAGGATAAAACAGGTTCTTATAAACCTCGTCCAAAATGCTATTGATGCTGTTCCAAATGGTAGTGGTAAGATAAAAGTAACTGTTGAAGATGAAGGGGATAAGGTGAGGGTGGAGGTTTGGAACAATGGAGATCCAATACCACCTGATATAAAAGAAAAGATATTCACCCCGTTTTTCACCACAAAGGTTCATGGCACAGGGCTGGGGCTTCCAATATCTAAGAAGATCATGGAAGACGAACACGGTGGTAAGATATGGGTTGAGAGCTCGGAAAAGCGGGGGACTGCTTTTATATTTGAGATACCCAGGGAGAAGGGGGATTGAGGGATGGGAAAGAAGGTTTTGGTTGTGGACGATGAACCTAACATGAGACTTCTCATTAAGGAAGAGCTTGAGGAGATGGGGTTGGAGGTCGATGAAGCTGCCAACGGCGAAGAAGCTTTGGAGAAGTTTCAGAAATCCAATTACGATTTGGTAACATTGGACATCGAGATGCCCGGCACGAATGGCTTAGAAGTTGCTGGTAAGATGCGGGAGATGAAGAAGGATGCTAAGATAATACTCCTCACGGCCTACTCGCATTATAAGAGTGATTTGGCTTCGTGGGCTGCTGATGCGTATGTGGTAAAGTCGATGGATTTCACAGAACTTAAAGAAGAAGTAGGAAGGCTACTAAATCTTTGAGGAGAGTCGTGCTGTGAAAAAGCTCATTTTGGCTGTTTTGATCGTTGCTTTAACTTTTACGGCTCTATCGGAGTACTTTTTGCTCCATTATTATGTGAAATTTGGAGACACCCTAATCGAGATAGCCGATTCGTTTGGGGTGTCACCTTCCACCATACTCGATTGGAACCCAAACATAGATCCAAGGTATTTGAAAGCCGGCCAAGAACTTCTTATTCCCATCCCGGATGGAATCATTTACGAGGTAAAAAAGGGTGACACTTTGGACACAATAGCCAAGAGGTTTTTCACTGTTGTTGATGTGATAAAAGAAGCCAACAATTTGATAGGTTCCATAATATTTCCAGGCCAGAAACTTTTCATACCTTTGGAAGCTGTGGGTATAGCGTTCAACGACACCAAAACACTCATATGGCCCGTATATGGTGAGATATCCTCTCCTTTTGGCTGGAGGATACACCCCATAACGAAAAGATGGTCCTTTCACACTGGCATAGATATCGCTGCTCCGGAAGGCACTCCGATTTTTGCCGCTGATAGCGGGGTAGTGGAATATGCTGGTTGGAAAAGCGGGTATGGCAATTTCATAATTATCAACCATGGATTGTATAAGACGGCTTATGGTCATCTTTCAAAGATAGATGTGTTTGTAGGTCAGTACGTCACCAGAGGAGAATTAATAGGTCGGGTTGGAAACACGGGTATAAGCACGGGTCCGCACCTTCATTTTGAGGTTAGATATAGAAACCGATACACGAATCCCGTCACTTATCTTCCCTCTCCTGCAAAGAAGTATGTTCTCAGTGTTGAGAGAAGATGGATGGGCGGAAAATGAGAATAATGGTAAGCGCTTGTCTTTTAGGTCTGTCAACGAGATACGATGGAAAAAGCAAACCCTGTCAGAGCGTATTATCTCTTCTTGAACGACATGTATTGGTGCCTTTCTGTCCCGAACAATTGGGAGGACTCCCCACTCCTCGAGAAAAGTCGGAGATACAAGGTGGCAAAGGATACGCCGAAGGTGTGCGAGTTGTTACGGAATCTGGAAGGGATGTAACGGAAAATTACATAAGGGGTGCCTTGGAGACCTTGAAGTTGGCAAGGCTTTTTAAGCCGGATTTGATAATCCTGAAAAGCAAGAGTCCAGCTTGCGGTTTGGGAGAGGTCTATGATGGAACTTTTTCAGGAAAGTTAGTAAAGGGGGACGGTGTTACCGCCTATCATCTAAAGAGAGAAGGTTATAAATTGATCACAGAGAAAGATCTCGGGAGGTATTTCGAGTTATGAAAATAGCACTCGTTCATTACAGAGCAGGACTTATGGATGGGGTTTCCCTTGAAATGGAAAAGTGGAAAAGGGTTTTGGAAGAAATGGGACACGAGGTGAAAATCGTAGCTGGCAACAGCGGACCAGGTGTTGACATAAGCCTTCAGCAGCTATCTTTTGATGTCAGCTGGAATCAAGAGCTCCAGAAAAGATTTTTTGGCGTATCTGGGAAAATGACAGTTGATGATGTTTTGGAGGAAATAGAGAAGAGAAAGAGTGCTATTCACCACGTTCTGGTAGAAACTCTAAGCGACTTTGACGTAATAATTCCCAACAACATTTGGTCTTTGGCGCTTTCGATTCCTCTTGGGTTGGCTCTTGAGGATTTCGCGCGAGAATCAGAAAAAGTTTTCATTGCCCATCACCACGATTTTTGGTGGGAGAGAGAACACCTCAGGAAAGTCTCAGTACCGGAGTTTCGACAGATGCTTGAAGAGCATTTTCCGCCGAACCTGGAAAATATCCGGCATGTTGTTATCAACTCGAAAGCTCGGGAAGAACTCTTTAGACGAAGAGGAATTCAAAGCACTGTTATTCCAAATGTTTTCGATTTCTCAAAAGCAGTTAGTTCTGATGTTAAGAAAGAAGAATTGCGAAGGTATTATGGGATACCAGAAGGTAGGGTTGTGGCTCTTCAAGCTACTCGTATAACCGAAAGAAAAGCAATAGAGCTTTCCGTTGGTTTAGTGCGCACTCTTATGGATATATCCCAGGAGATGGTGGGGAAAAAGCTGTACGATGGAAGAACGTACGATGGTAGAACCGTTTTGGCGTTTTCCGGCATGTGTGAAGGTGATTCGAAAGAATATGAAAATAGAATAATGGGTTTGGCGTTCGAGTTAGGTGTGGAAGTTTTGAACATCTATAGGGATGTGAAAAACGGCAAGCTTAGTTTTTGGGATGCCTATAGCATAGCCGACTTTATTACCTACCCATCGATATTAGAAGGCTGGGGGAATCAGCTTTTAGAAGCTATTGCGGCAAAAAAGCCGATTGTTCTGTTTGAATACGAGATTTTCGAAAGGGACATTAAAAATAGCGGGATAGAGTATATCAGCCTTGGAAGGGAATATGGTATGAAAGATGGTTTTGTGGAGGTCTCACCGAAGAGGCTTGATGAAGCGGCTGAAAAAGTAATGGAAATCCTATTCGATGAGAGCAAATACAGAGCAATGGTGGAAAAGAATTTCGAAATCGGTAGGAAGTACTACAGCTTGGAGAGGTTGAGAGAGTATTTAGAAAAGCTTTTAGGAGGGTGATATTTGTGTTTTCAGTTTCTGAAGAGATTTTGGAAGCTTTGAAGAGAAGTGGAATAGATGTTGTGGTTGGGATACCGAGTTTTAACAACGCTTCCACTATAAGGTACGTTGCCGAGACAGCAGCAGAAGGAATCTTAAAGTTCTTCGATGGGAAGGGTGTCATCATAAATTCGGACGGAGGATCAACGGACGGGACCAAAGAAGCTTTCATGAGTTCTGACACTAAGGAGATTCAGAAGATATCGTTTGTGTATAGAGGTGTTCCCGGGAAAGGAAGCGCCATGAGAGCTGTTTTCGAATTGGCAAGTAGAGTAGATGCGAAAGCCATAGTGTTTCTCGATTCGGATCTGAGAAGCGTGCAACCTTGGTGGGTAGAAAGGCTTGCAAAGCCAATCGTCATGGATCTTGCTGACTATGTTTCTCCATATTACATAAGGCACAAGTACGATGCCACGATCACCAACCACATATGTTATCCAATGACCGCGATGCTCTACGGGAAGAAAATCCGTCAGCCCATAGGTGGAGATTTCGGTGTCGGTAAAAAGGCTTATGAACTCTATCTTGTGGCACCAGATAATGTGTGGGAAAGCAATGTTGCGCGTTTTGGAATAGACATATGGATGACAACGATGGCCGTTGCAAACGGCCTTAGGGTAATGCAAGCAGCGTTGGGAGCAAAGGTACATGACGTTAAGGATCCGGGAAAACACTTGGGCCCAATGTTCCGACAGGTGGTTAGCACGCTCTTTGCTCTTATGGTCGATTTTGAGCATGTTTGGAAAGATGTAAAAGGTGTAGAAGAAGTGGAAATTTATGGGGATATGCCTGAAGTGGAGTTGGAAGAGATTGTAGTGGATTTAGAAAACCTGGTGGCCAAGGCCAAGGATGGAGTTAAGCAATACAGAACTAAATTGGAATCCTTCATAAAGAAAGAGCTTTTAGACGAAGTTGAAGAAAGTGGCATTTTGAATGTGGATGAGTGGATAGAGATAGTCTTTCATTTCGCAAAAAAGTTCAAGAGAACCAGGGATGAAGAAATAGTCGATATGATGGTTCCCATGTACTTCGCGCGAGTGGCTGGATTTGTTAAATCTACCCAGGATTTGACCACGGATGAAGCAGAAAAAGTTGTGGAGGAGCAGCTCAGCGAGTTTGTATCTAAGAAAGATTATTTGATGTCCATATGGTTTTGAAGGATAGATAAGGGGGTGGTTTTGTGAAGAAGATGACGGAAAGATTTCTGTGGGATGCATTTGCAGGAGAGTCGCAGGCTCACATGAAGTATTCGATATTCGCGGAAGAAGCTGAAAAAAGAGGGAAGAAAAACTTGGCCAGGCTTTTCAGAGCCATAGCTTACGCTGAATACGTTCACGCGAAAAATCACTTGAGACAGCTCGGCGGGATAGGTAATGACGTTGATAACTTAGATGTGGCTATAGCCGGTGAGACGTTTGAGGTTGAGGAGATGTATCCAGTTTACAATGAAACGGCCAAGATGCAGGGAGAGCGCGGAGCAGAGGTTTCCACGAGGTTTGCTCTCGAAGCTGAGAAGATCCACGCGGAGCTTTACAGGAAAGCCAAGAAGATGGCCGAGGAAGGGAAGGACTACGAAGAGGTTGATATATACATCTGTCCTGTATGTGGTTACACGGTTGAAGGAGAGCCGCCAGATAGATGTCCCATATGTGGTGCAAAGAGAGAGGATTTTAAAAAGTTTTAAAGGGCAAAATGAAAGGGGCGTAACGCCCCTTTTCTTTATTTATTTTGAGCCGGCGGTGGGACTCGAACCCACACCCTCCGCCTTACCAAGGCGGCGCTCCACCTCTTGAAGCTACGCCGGCTTTTCAAAAAAAGGTGGCGGGGACGACGGGATTTGAACCCGCGACCACCGGTTTGACAGACCGGCGTGCTAACCGGGCTGCACCACGTCCCCTCCGGGTGGAGTTTATATCATAGCAGACTGGAGCGTGTCAAGGTTTTAAATGAAGCTATAGAGATGAATTTGAGTGTATCTTAAGCTTATTCATGACACAGAGATTCGACGATCGAAATTGGCCTTTGAAAACAACGTTCTTGATTTTTTTCCCACATGGGTAGTAATATAATGGCGGAGACCCACCAGTGTCTCCCCTAACCAAGTCTTAATTGAAATTCGCCCGGAGGTGAAAAAATGAAAATATTCCTTGACACAGCTAACCTCGATGAGATAAGGAAGGGAGTGGAGTGGGGAGTCGTCGATGGTGTGACGACCAATCCTACACTGATAGCCAGAGAGAAAGCCCCTTTCAAAGAGAGGATTAAGGAGATTTGTGAAGTGGTCAAAGGGCCCGTGTCTGCAGAAGTGACGGCGCTTGATTGGAAAGGCATGGTTGAAGAGGCGAAAGAGCTTGCTAAGATCGACGAGCATGTGGTTATTAAGATTCCATTGACGCAGGATGGGGTCAGAGCGATAAAAGCTTTAAGCGTGGAAGGAATCAGGACGAACGCAACGCTGGTTTTCTCACCGATGCAGGCCGTTTTGGCTGCCAAAGCTGGCGCGAGTTATGTCAGCCCGTTCATAGGAAGAGTGGATGATGTTTCCTCTGACGGCTTGAAGATGTTAGATGAGATCGTGAGAATATTTGAGATCTATGCCTTTGATACCGAGATAATCGCTGCGTCCATCCGGCACCCCATGCATGTTGTTGAGGCAGCACTCATGGGAGTGGATATCGTTACTATGCCATTCTCAGTTTTAGAGAAGCTCTTCAAACATCCACTAACGGACATAGGTATAGAGAGGTTTATGAAGGACTGGGAGGAGTACAGGAAAACCGTGGGAGGTGAAGTGATTTGAGTGGAGGTGCTGTTGAAGCTTTTGACATAACAGAGCTTGAGAATATGACGGTCAAAGAGCTCTACAAACTCGCCAAGAAATACGGAGTGCCGCGCTATACGAGTTATAGAAAAAGAGAGTTGATAAACGAGATCTTGAAAAAGCAGCAGGAAAAGATGGGTTATTTCATTGGAGAAGGAGTTTTGGATATAACAGATAAAGGTTATGGCTTTTTGAGATCTATAAAAGACAACCTTCTTCCTTCCTCGAATGACATCTATGTTTCTCAGTCGCAGATAAGAAAATTCGATCTGAACACAGGTGATATTATTCGAGGCATTTTAAGGCCACCGAAAGGAGAAGAAAACAATTTTGCTCTTATAAAGATAACCGCGGTGAATGGCCAGCCACCTGAGAGAAGCGAAGAAAGAATAAATTTTGAAAATCTCACTCCGGACTACCCTCGCGAGAAGTTCATCTTGGAAACAGAGCAACATGTTCTCAGCACAAGAATAATAGACCTTTTCGCTCCGATTGGAAAAGGACAGCGTGGAATGATAGTCTCACCGCCAAAGGCAGGAAAGACGACTATTCTCAAGGAGATCGCCAACGGGATTGCCCAGAACCATCCCGATACTTTCAGAATAATACTTCTCATAGATGAAAGGCCTGAGGAAGTGACTGATATCAGAGAATCCACAGATGCGATCGTCATAGCTGCACCTTTTGATATGGAACCCAAGCATCAAACGAAAGTGGCAGAGCTCACGTTAGAGATGGCGAAGCGTCAAGTTGAATATGGAAAAGATGTGGTAATACTTTTGGATTCTCTGACAAGACTCGCGAGGGTTTACAACATTTCTGTTGAGCCAAGTGGAAAACTTTTGTCTGGTGGTGTGGATCCCGCAGCTCTTGTGAAACCAAAGAAATTTTTCGGTGCGGCGAGAAATACTCGAGAGGGTGGGTCTCTCACCATAGTGGCCACGGCACTCATAGAAACTGGCTCGAAGATGGACGAAGTTATATTCGAAGAGTTCAAGGGAACAGGAAACATGGAGCTTGTCCTTTCAAGGCAGCTTTCGAATAAAAGAATCTTCCCGGCCATAAATATAATGCTTTCCGGTACGAGAAGAGAAGAGCTGCTGCTCGATGAAGGCACGTTGAAAAAAGTGTGGCTGCTCAGAAGAATGTTGGCAACTATGAGTGAAGAAGAAGGCTTGTCTCTGATTCTGAAAAAGCTCGCTGAGACGAAGTCAAATGAGGAATTTTTGGCTCTTATCGACGCTGAAAAAGCCAAGAGTTATTGATTCCTTCTGCCTTTATCCTTTGTAAGCCCGAATTCTTTTTGTTAAACAGGACTTGACATCATAACGATGTCATGTTTAACATCGCATCAAAACAGCCGAGGAGGTATTGTCATGAAAGAGGCCTTGACCTTCGATGATGTGTTACTTGTACCGCAGTACAGTGAGGTTCTTCCCTATCAAGTCGATTTGGAAATCACTCTGACTGAGAAATTAAGGCTCAAAGTTCCTGTCGTTAGTGCAGCTATGGATACCGTTACCGAAAGTAGGATGGCCATAGCTATGGCAAGGAACGGTGGAATGGGAGTAATACATAAGAACATGAGTGTTGAAGAACAAGTGGAGCATGTTAGAAAGGTGAAAAGGGCACAGAGCGGCGTGATAATTGATCCAGTAACGATATCACCTGAGGCCACCGTTGGAGAAGCAGAAAGGCTCATGAGTGAGTACAAGATAGGAGGATTGCCCGTCGTAGACAGTTCACAGAAGCTCCTTGGAATGATAACCAACAGGGATATTCGTTTTGAGCGAGATATGAGAAGGAAGGTTAAGGAACTCATGACCCCATATGATAAGTTGGTAGTCATAGACTACTTGCCTTCCTTAGAGGAAGCTCGTACGATTTTGCATCGCCACAAGATAGAAAAACTCCCCATAGTCGATTCAGATGGAAAACTCAAGGGACTGATAACCATAAAAGACCTCGTCGCGGTGATGGAACATCCCAACGCTGCTTTGGATAGCAAAGGGAGACTTGTCGTCGGTGCTGCGGTCGGAACATCTCCTGAGACAATGGATAGGGTGGATGAACTGGTGAAAGTCGGGGTTGATGTTATTGTTGTTGATACAGCTCATGGTCACTCCAAGAAAGTTCTTGAAACGGTGCGGGAGATAAAGAGGAAGTACCCAGATGTTCCCGTGATAGCAGGGAATGTTGCCACCTATGAAGGTACGGAAGCTCTCATAAAAGCAGGAGCTGATGTTGTGAAAGTCGGAGTAGGACCTGGTTCCATCTGTACAACAAGAATTGTTGCAGGTGTGGGTGTTCCACAAATAACGGCTATCATGGACAGCGTAGAGGCGGCGAGAAAATACGGTGTTCCAATTATAGCCGACGGTGGGATCAGATATTCTGGTGACATAGTCAAAGCACTGGCTGCTGGGGCGAGCGCTGTGATGATAGGAAGTCTACTGGCGGGAACTGAGGAAGCTCCCGGAGAGATGATCATATATCAGGGAAGAAAGTACAAGTCCTACAGAGGCATGGGATCGTTGGGGGCGATGAAACGAGGATCGGCGGACAGGTATTTCCAGGAGAAAGCCTCTAAATTCGTTCCAGAGGGAGTAGAAGGCATGGTTCCTTATAGGGAAACTGTGAAGGAGATCCTTGAGAATCTGATGGGAGGAGTACGTTCGGGATTCGGGTATATAGGTGCGGCGAACATAAGGGAACTTTGGGAAAAAGCGAGATTCGTGAAGATAACCCAGGCGGGTTACAAAGAAAGCCATGTTCACGATGTCGTTATAACGAAAGAACCTCCGAATTACAGGGTGGGTTGATAGAATGGTGGTGGTTGTGGATTACGGTTCGCAGTACACCAGATTGCTTCTGCGTCTTATCAGAAAGCTTGGTAATTACTCTGAAGTTGTTCCGCCTACTCATGTACCTTCTATATCCTCTATCGACGCTGTGGTTCTTTCAGGAGGTCCCAGAAGTGTTTATGAAGAAGATGCTCCAAAGCTTCCAAAATGGTTCGAAAGTTTGGATGTTCCCATCTTGGGTATATGTTACGGTATGCAGCTTATTTCCAAAGAGCTTGGCGGAGAAGTGAAGAGAGGCAGAGCCGAGTATGGGAGAGCTCATGTCAGGGTTGTGAAAGAGGATCCACTTGTTGAAGGCCTACCAAAGGAATTTTCGGTCTGGATGAGTCACGCTGATGAAGTGAAAAAGCCCCCGGTGGGTTTCGATGTCATAGGTGTGAGCGATTCGGGAGTGATCTCCATAATCAGAAAGGGAAGGATAGCGGCCCTTCAGTTCCATCCAGAAGTTCATCACACATGCTGTGGCGAGCTTATAGTCGAGAACTTTCTGCGAAAGATAGCCAAACTTTCCGTTGACTGGGAAATGGGGGAGATAGTGTCCAAGAAGATAGAGGAGATAAGAGAAACGGTCGGGAATGGGAGAGTAATAGGAGCGGTTTCAGGTGGTGTTGATTCGACAGTCGCAGCCGTTCTCACTTCCCGTGCAATTGGCGACAGATTCCTTGGGATCTTCGTAGATCACGGTCTTTTAAGAAAAAGTGAAAGACAGGAAGTGGAAAAGGCTTTGAAAGAGCTCGGCGTTAATTTCGTCACTGTAGATGCGTCGAATGTCTTCTTAGAAAAGCTGAGGGGTGTCAGCGATCCTGAGAAAAAGAGAAGGATAATAGGAGAGACGTTCATAAGGGTTTTTGAGAAAGAAGCTTCGAAATACGATGCGCAGTGGCTTTTGCAGGGAACCATATATTCAGATGTGATTGAAAGCGGTGGGGGGCATGGGGCCAGCAAGATAAAGAGCCACCACAATGTTGGAGGACTTCCAAGCGTTATGAATTTGAAGTTACTTGAACCCCTGAGGGACCTTTTCAAGGACGAGGTAAGAGAAATAGGAGCTTTGCTTGGGATTCCAAAGAACCTTTTGGAAAGGCATCCATTTCCAGGTCCCGGACTTGCTGTAAGGATTCCAGGTGAAGTCACGCCGGAGAAAGTGAAGATCTTGCAAGAAGTTGATGCAATATACATCGATACTTTGAAAAAGTTTGGGCTTTACGAAAAGGTTTGGCAGGCTTTTGCCGTTCTTCTTCCAGTGAGAACAACGGGTGTGAAGGGTGATGAGAGGGACTACGGATATGCCGTCTCTTTGAGAGCAGTTTGGAGCAGGGAAGGGATGACCGCTGAATGGGCAAAGCTTCCACATGAGTTTTTGGAGGAGGTTTCTCGAAGAATTTTGAGAGAAGTTCCAGAGGTTACAAGAGTTCTCTACGATATTTCAAA
>JALWSA010000057.1:57787-96820 GCA_026993805.1 Thermotogaceae bacterium
ACCCCCGGCAACGATTGAATGGGAGTGAATGTGGTATATTATTTTCATCGAAGAACTTTTTTGGGAGGTGGGGGAAAATGAAAAGATCGCTCTTGGCAGTTTTGCTGGTAGTGTCCATTATGGCATTTTCAATAGTGCCTGGAATGGATAAAAGGTTCTATGGTGGAGAAGTTGGAGCTTGGACCTTCCTTGGAGCCTTCAGTTTCTGGGTAGAGGGCTATTACGAAGAGGGGATGGGAATTTACGATAGTGGAGACTGGCATGTAGACCTGTTTACAGGGCCAGATGTGTACTATTCCATGGGAGGTTTGGAAGGTTTTTCAGCCCAGAGTCTTTCGGTACGTTGGAACGCAAGAATAGTTCTTTACTCTGATAGCTTTAAATTTGAAGTTATGGATTACAAGATATATCCAGCTTTGACGATGAGGGCTTATATGTATTGGGATACATGGGGTGCAAGTTATAAGCAGTTTTCTATAGGTTTTGGATCGTTTGGGATTGGGGTTGGATATCCATACATCATGGTGTTTTTGGCTAAACCGGAAACAGGTAAGGCCAGCACCTCGTGGTACTTCTGGCCGTTCCCATTAACAATAGGTTTTGATACCGTCGAATTTTGATATATCTTGACAGAAAAGAAGCTGTTGGTATAATTTCCACTCGGCGTGGGGGCGTAGCTCAGTTGGGAGAGCGCTACCATGGCACGGTAGAGGTCGTGGGTTCGAGTCCCATCGCCTCCACCAAGGAACGAATAGGTCATTGATGTAAAGGATTGTGGAGCCCCTGTAGTTCAACGGATAGAACGGCGGATTCCTAATCCGCAGATGGAGGTTCGACTCCTCCCAGGGGCACCACGAAGGAGAGGTGGGCCGTTAGCTCAACTGGTAGAGCACCTGATTCTTAATCAGGGGGCTGCAGGTTCGAGTCCTGCACGGCCCACCATTTTTTTAAAACCAAGCGGAAACCGCCCGGTTTCCCACCTTCCGTCCGCTTGGGATGGAAGGTCAATATTGGTGAGTTTCTCTCCCCAGAAATTCGGGGAGACGGAGTTGTAAGGGAAGCGGGCGGAAAGCTCGCTTTAATTTTTATCAAAAGGAGGGGAAAGCATCGCAGATAAGGTGGATCTTCCCAAGAACGAGGGTATAAAGGTTCCGAAGGTCAGAGTAGTGGACGAAAAAGGTAAGCAGGTAGGGATAATGCCCACATGGAAAGCGCTGGATCTTGCAAAAAGTAAGGGATTGGATTTGGTGCTGGTTGCCCCAAATGCAGATCCTCCGGTGGCTAAAATCATGAATTATGGAAAATACAAATACGAGCAGCAGAAAAAGATAAGGGAGGCTAAGAAGAAGCAGAAGAAGCAGCAACAAGTCAAGCAGATGAAATTCAGAGTGAAAATCGATGAGCATGATTATCAGACCAAGTTGAAGCATATCAGGAGATTTCTGGAAGACGGTGCGAGGGTCAGGGTGGCAATAATGTTCATAGGGAGAGAGATAGTCTTTACCGAGAAGGGGAAAGAAATTTTGGATAGAGTTGCGCAGGATGTTTCGGATATAGCGGAGGTGGAAGCACCTCCAAAGTTAGAAGGAAGAGATATGTGGATGACATTAAAGCCAAAGAAGAAGGGGGAATGAAGATGGGTAAGAACAAGATGAAGACGAACAGGAGTGCCGCTAAAAGATTTAGGGTAACGCGAAATGGAAAGGTTATGAGAAATCACGCTTATGCATGGCATAAAACTGGAAAGAAGAGGAGGAGTACTCTGAGGAGACTCAAGAGGAAAGGTCAGGTTTCTGCTGCGGAAAAGGAAAGAGTTCTGAGACTTTTGGGAATGAAGTGAGAGGAGGTGCTCGGAGATGAGAGTTAAAAGAGCCGTTCACGCGAAGAAAAAGAGGAGGAAGGTATTAAAAGCTGCTAAGGGATATAGGGGAGCCCTTTCGAGAAGATACAAACTCGCGAGGCAGATGTACATAAGATCCGGTGTTGCGGCTTATGTTGAGAGAAAGAAGAAGAAAAGGAATATGAGAAAACTGTGGATAACCAGAATAAATGCAGCAGCCCGCCTCGAAGGAATGAAATACAGCGAACTCATACACGGCTTGAAACTCGCAGGTGTGGAGATAAACAGGAAGATGCTGGCAGACCTTGCTGTAAACGATTTCGACGCTTTCAGAAAATTTGTGGAGGTGGCAAGGGCTGCTCTTGAGGAGGCGAACTGAAGATGAGCGAATTCGATGTCAGAGGGCCTGAAGATCCAAAGAAGAAAGAGCTTGAAGAAAGAAGAAAAAGGTTTTTGGAAGCGCAGCAGCGGAAGGCGCGCCTTAGAAAGAAAATGGAGGCAGTGAAGTATAAGGTGGCCGTTATGAGTGGAAAAGGCGGGGTTGGAAAGAGCACCGTAGCCGTGAACCTCGCCGTTGCCTTAGCTGAAGAAGGTTTTGAAGTTGGGCTTTTGGACCTCGATCTTCACGGACCAAATGTCGTGAGAATGTTGGGTATAAAGGAAAGACTCGGAGTGGATGAGGGAGAGATACTTCCCGCAAGATATAGCGATAACCTAAAAGCTGTGTCCATGGCTTTTCTTTTGGAAGAAGGCGCTCCTGTTATTTGGAGAGGTCCTATCAAGACCACCGCTGTTGAGCAGTTCTTGGCGGATGTAAGATGGGGAGACTTAGACTTCTTAGTTGTTGATCTTCCTCCTGGAACGGGTGACGAGGCATTAACACTTTATCAAAGTGTTCCAATAGATGGTGCCGTTATAGTTACCACCCCTCAGACAGTCGCTTTGGACGATGTGAGAAGGGCAATGAGATTTGTTTTAGAGATGAAGACAGCGCCGCTTTCGGCAAGCAAAAGCACGAGAATTTTAGGTGTCGTGGAGAACATGTCCTATTTTAGGTGTCCTGGAGGAGAGATCGTCCATCCTTTTGGACAGGGCGGTGCGGATAAACTTTCCGAGGAATACGAAGTGCCTGTTCTGGCCAGAATTCCCATGGACCCGAAAGCTCTTGAAATGATGGATCAAGGAATGCCGCCGGTTTCGTTCTACAGGGGAACAGAATTTGAAAAGGCTTTTAGAGAGCTCGTGGAGAATCTCCTCAAAGCGTTGAAAGGGGAATGATGTATGCTAAGGACTCATACCTGTGGGGAGCTCAGAATTTCGGATGTTGGGAAAAAAGTTGTATTGGCTGGTTGGGTGGATAGGATAAGGGATTTAGGTGGAATAAGGTTCGTTATTGTTAGAGATAGATACGGGAAGACCCAACTCGTTTTCACGCCAGATTCTAAAGCCTATGAGGCGGCGAAAGAATTGTCACGGGAAGATGTAATAAGAATCGAGGGAGAGGTTAAGAAAAGGCCAGAGGATACCGTGAACCGTGACATGCCTACCGGAGAGGTAGAGGTCTATGTGAGTGATATGGTTGTGCTCTCTAAAACCAAGGCTTTACCGTTCTATCCTGGTGAGGAAGTGAAGGAGGAGCTGCGCTTAAAGTACAGGTACATAGATATGCGAGGAGGGAAAGTTCTCGAAAATCTGGTAGCAAGACATAAAGTAGCAAGGTCCGTCCGTAACTACCTTGACTCTCAAGGTTTTGTGGAAATTGAAACCCCTTATTTGACAAAGAGTACTCCAGAAGGAGCAAGGGATTTCCTTGTCCCTTCAAGATTGAGACCAGGAAAATTCTATGCCCTCCCACAATCCCCACAGCTTTTTAAACAGATACTGATGATAGGTGGTGTGGATAGATACTACCAGCTCGCAAGGTGCTTTAGGGATGAAGATCTGAGGGCTGACAGGCAGCCCGAATTCACACAAATTGATATAGAGATGTCTTTTGTTGAAAGGGAAGATGTGCTGGGGCTTGTCGAGGGAATGATTAAAAAAGTTTTTAAAGAAGTTCTTGACGTTGAGCTTCCTGAGCGTTTTGATCGTTTGAGCTATGAGGAAGCGATGAACAGTTACGGTTCGGATAAGCCTGACAGAAGATTTGGAATGGAGCTGAGAGATCTGACGGATTACTTCAAAGATACCGAGTTCAAGATAGCAAGAAGTGTCATAGATTCTGGTGGAATGAGCAAAGGATTCGTTGTTCCAGGTTTTGCGAGCAGGATGAGCAGAAGGCTGGGGGATGAGTTTTCAGCCTTCGTCAGAGACTTTGGGCTCGGAGGAGTTGTTTGGTTCGCTGTGAAAGATGGGCAGATACAATCCCCGACAAAAAAGTATTTGGAGAGGGAGTACACCGCTATCAAAAATGATATGGAACTCAAAGAAGGAGATGTTTTCATAATAGCATTCCATAACGATTGGGAAGAGCTGTGCACGGGTCTTGGTGCATTGCGCTTGAAGATCGGAAGGGAATTTTTCAGGGATAGGGCTGCAGGTTTCGATGTTCTGTGGGTGGTGGATTTTCCATTCTTGGAATGGGATGAGGAAGAAGAGCGCTGGGTTGCGAGACATCATCCCTTCACAATGCCTGTTTTAGAAGATTTGGAGCGATATAAGGACGATCCGGGAAAGATAAGGGCTCTTTCCTACGACATCATTATAAACGGATTTGAAGTGGGCGGTGGAAGTATAAGAATCCATGATAGGAAGATACAAGAGAAAGTGTTTGAGCTTATTGGTATAGGAAAGGAAGAAGCCTGGCAGAAGTTTGGATTTTTGTTGGAAGCGCTCGAATACGGTGCACCACCACATGGAGGCATCGCTCTTGGACTGGACAGACTTGTTGCTATAATATCGAATGAGGAGTCTATCAGAGAAGTAATAGCATTCCCTAAGACTACAACGGGGGTGTGTCAACTCACAGGTGCACCTTCTGATGTTTCTGAAAGTCAGCTGGCAGAGTTAAACATAAGGGTGGAGGTGAAAAGATGACAAGGCTCGATATGGAATTCAAGGAAATGGACGACAAGATGGTTGTGGTAGTTAAAGGAGATATCGATGCATATCATTCAGCGGATTTCAAAAAGACAATAAAGGAAAAGCTTGCATCGTATTCGGGAAGCACAGTGGTTTTAGATTTGTCGAATGTGTCGTATATAGACAGTGCCGGTCTTGGGAGCCTTGTTGCTATATTAAAAGAAGCCAGGAATACGAGTAAGGGATTGATTTTGGCTGCCTTGAAGCCGAATGTTAAAAGAATTTTTGAGATGACAAGACTCGATAAGGTTTTCAAAATAGTGGATACGCCGGAGGAGGCGTGATATGGAGAAGTTCCATATAGCTATAGATGGCCCAGCGGGATCTGGTAAAACAACGGTGGCAAAAGCTTTAGCGGAACGTTTGGGTTTTGATTATTTGGACACTGGTGCCATGTACAGGGCGGTAGCCCTGTTTCTTTCTGGATTAAAGGTACGGGAAGATGACGATAAAGAAATAGATAGAGTCCTTTCGAAAGTCTTTTTTGATTACGAAAGCGGCAAGCTTTACATAAATGGTAAGGAAATAGGCGAAGAGATCCGGTCTGCTGAGGCGGGAATGTTGGCCTCAAAATATGCGAGGAACGCCGTTGTTAGAAGGTATCTTGTCAAGTTTCAAAGAGAGATAGCTGATGATAGGAAGATTGTAGTCGAAGGAAGGGATATCGGAACTGTGGTTCTTCCAGATGCAGATTTGAAGATATTCCTCAAAGCTTCTATCGAGGAAAGAGCAAAAAGACGGTACAAAGAGCTTGTTGAGAAAGGAGAAAAGGTCACTTATGAGGAGATACTCAGGCAGCTAAAGAAAAGGGACGAGCAGGATAGCGGTAGGGAAATATCTCCTTTGAAGCCAGCAGATGATGCTATCGTAATAGATACAACGAACATGAGCATTCAAGAAGTGGTGGATGAAATAGTCAGGCTCTACATGGAGAGGGTAAGATGAAGGTGGTTCTTTCCGAAGATTACGGTTTTTGCTTTGGAGTTAAAGCCGCTATAGATAAAGTGGAAGAGTTGCTGAGTCAAGGATATGACGTTTTAACCGACGGAGATATAGTTCATAACAAAAGGGTTATGCAAAGGCTCCGTGACAGAGGGCTTAAAGTCGAAGATGTTGCGGATGACAGAAAAGAGGGAGTGTTCGCGATAAGGGCACATGGCATGGATCCTGAGCGGATAAAAAGGATATCCCAGGTTTTTGAAAAGGTCGTAGATCTGACATGCCCCATAGTTAAGTCTCTGTTTGAAAAGGCACGAAGATGCCGCGATGAAGGGTACGAGGTAGTGGTTTTTGGTAAAGATGGCCATGCGGAGATGAGGGCGTTAAAAGGCCATGTTCCAGACGCTGTGGTTACTTTGGAACCAGTGAAGTTGGAGAAAGACAGAGTGTGTATTCTATCTCAAACCACCTCTTCTTGGAAAGAATTTTCGGAATTTATAGATGGACTTATGCAAGTTAATTTCGCCACGAAGGAGTTTTTGGTTGTCAATACGATTTGTCCGGTTACATACGGTAGGGAAGAGGAAACGGATAGATTATCACGGAGTTGTGATCTAATAGTTGTTGTCGGGGGTAAGCATAGTGCCAACACGGGAAAACTTTACAGGATTGCCAGTAGGAATACAAGGGCGGTTTGGATAGAATCTCCTGAGGAAATCGATGATGTAAAATTGGAAGGAGCTAAGTGCGTTGCAGTTGTGAGTGGTACATCTACTCCAAAAGAAGATGTTGTCGCGGTCTATGAGAAGCTTTTAAGGAGGGGTTAAGAGCATGGAGAATAGGCACGAAGAGATAACCATGGAAGAAGTTTTGAAATCTATCGATGAAAGCGAGAGTAGTGTGGGATCGGTCATAGAAGGGGCAGTTGCCCAGAGGGTGGAGGATGGTTTGATAATAGAGTTCAAAGGTAAATACGAGGGGTTTGTGCCATCTAAGGAATTGGTCAAGCCTTTGGATCAGTATGAAAAAGGTCAGAAATTGACTCTTCAACTCCTGAGAATAGATGAGGATGAAGGAAGAGCATATCTTTCAGAAAAGCGTCCTCTTAGGAGAAAGGTTATGGAGGAGCTCGAAAGGGTTTGGAATGAGGGCGAGAAGGTTGTAAAAGGAAAAATAGTGGGGGAAGTGAAGGGTGGCTACCGGGTCCTGATAGGTGGTGTTGTTGAGGCCTTCTTGCCAGGTTCTCATTCTCTTTTGAAAAAGGGTGAAAGCATCCCCGATGAAGAGATGGATTTTGAGATCGTTTCGTTTGAGAGAGGAAGAAGGAGATTGAACTTGGTTGTTTCCAGGAAGAAGCTTTTGGAGAAGAAGAAGGAAGAATATTTGAAATCCATTGAGAAAGGATCGATCGTTAAAGGAGTAGTGGAGTCCGTTAGAGATTTCGGCGTTTTCGTGAAACTTTCAGACGGCGTTATCGGTTTGGTTCCAAAGAGCCAGGTTGCTCATACGAGGGTAGCGAAATTGGATGATCTGTTTAGGAAGGGCCAAGAGGTAGAAGCTAAGGTCATAGATTTGGATGTGGAAAATGGAAAGGTTACCCTCTCTATTAAAGAGCTCCTTCCTGATCCTTTTGAAGAATATGTGAAAGACAAAAGTGTGGGTAGTGTTGTTTCAGGGGATGTTGTGAGAGTTAGAAACAACGGTTTTGTTGTAAAGCTGGACGATGATGTGTGGGGATTCGTTCCTATAGAAGAAATATTCTGGAGCAGGAGAGGGCGGATAAGGGATGTCGTTAAAGAAGGAGACAGGGTGGAATTAGAAGTCGTTGAGATAGATCGTAAAAACAGGAAGATAACGCTTAGTTATAAGAAAGCGAAGGGTGATCCCTGGGAGAATGTGGAAGAGGAGTATCCAGAAGGAAGTGTGGTAGAGGGTCGGGTTGTAAAGATCCTTTCTTCGGGTGTGATCGTTGAGCTCGAGGATGGGGTATCTGGATTTGTTCCAATCTCAGAACTCTCGTGGCATTATTTCGAGAGGATAAGCGAGGTTGTGAAAGAAAGGAGAAGGGTCAAGGTGAAGGTTCTCTCCATTGATAAGGGCAACAGAAGAATGAGACTCTCCATAAAAAGAGCTCAACCGAACCCATGGGACAGAGCAGAGAAGGAATTGGACAGGGGTAGTATTGTGAAGGGAAAGGTCATAAAGGAGATAAATTCGGGTTATATAGTCCGTATAAACGACTACAATGTTGACGCTTTCTTGCCCAGCAATCATGTGGAAGGTGAACTGAAGAAGGGAGAGGAGATTGAAGCGGTTGTTCTGAGGATATTGGACGATAGAAAGAGTGGAAAACGAATGATAATAAGTGTCAAAGATCTTGAAGAGATGAGGGATATAAATGAATACAAGAAAGAGGTCGAGAAGTCCAAGGCAGTTAAGAAACTTGGGGACCTGCTGAAGAAGGAGGATGATAATGGCTGAAGTCGTTATAGTTGGAAAGCCAAACGTAGGAAAGAGCACTCTTTTCAACCGTCTGATTGGAAAGAGAAAGTCGATCGTGGATGATGTTCCCGGGGTGACCCGGGATATTATTCGTGATGTGGTTAAAACGGATGAGGGGGAGTTCTTTCTCGTAGATACGGGAGGGGTTTTTGAGAATCCTGTCAATGTGATCGAAAGAATGGTAAAGGAAAAAGTCAGAGAAGTGCTGGAAAGGGCAGATCTTTTGCTTTTTCTTGTGGATGGAAGGACTCCTCCCACAAATGAGGATCATCACATAGCCGACTTTTTGCGCAAGTTCAAAGATAAGGTACTGCTCGTTGCAACAAAAGTAGAGAACGAAAAAATCTATTCAGAAGTGCTTCCCGAGATATATTCTCTGGGTTTTGGTGATCCCATCCCTGTTTCTGCTGAACACAAAAGAAACATAGATGTTCTTTTGGATGAGATCGTGGAAAGGCTTGCCGAGAGAGGAGCCGATCTCCAGATAGAAAAGGCTGTGGATGAACCGGAAAATCCCGAAATAAAGATATCCATAGTGGGAAGACCGAACGCGGGGAAATCCTCTCTTTTCAATGCAATAATCGGGCAGGAAAGGGCTATAGTCACGCCGATACCCGGTACCACAAGGGATGCTTTGGATGAAATGGTGGAAATCGGGGCCAAAAAGTATCTTTTCATAGATACCGCGGGTCTGAGAAGAAAGTCCAGGATAGAGCCAAAAACAGTTGAAAAGTACGGTAGTTACAGAAGCGTGGAGGCTATAGAGAGGTCGGATGTCGTTGTTCTTGTCATAGACGCTCTGGAAGGAATAACAAGGCAAGATCAGCGTCTTGCAGGGTTGGCTGAAAGACGGGGAAAGGCTACCGTTGTGGTTTTCAACAAGTGGGATCTGGTGGAACACAGAGAACAGAGATTCAAAGAGTATCAGTTAGAGTTTGAGGACAAGCTTTATTTCGTGGGTTATAGTCCGCTCGTTTTCACTTCCGCTACGGCGAAATGGGGTTTGGATGATCTCCTTCAGGCCATAGAGATCGCCTACACTTCATATACTACAAAAATTCCGACGAGTAGGTTGAATAGAGCCCTCGAGAGATATCTTCTCGTATCTCCACCGCCTTCTAAAAAAGGAAAAAAGATCAGGATATATTTTGGAATGCAAGTTGATATAAAACCACCCACATTTCTGTTCTTCTCGAACAGACCTGATGAAATACCAAAAAGCTATGTCAAGTCACTGCAGAGTATGATAAGAAGAGAGATATACCCATTTGAAGGAAGTCCGGTTTTTGTGAGATTTAAGAAGAGCAGGAAGTGAGTGATGTGATACCCATAGTTTATGGTCCTACAGGTGTGGGAAAGACAGAACTCATGGTGCGGGTTTGTGAGAAGTTAGGATGTGAGATCATCTCAATGGACTCGCGTCAGATATACCGGTACATGGACATCGGTACGGCAAAACCCACACTGGAAGAACGGAAAAGAGTTCCTCATCATATGATAGACATTCTCAATCCGGATGAGTACTACAACGCTTACATGTACAGGAAAGATGCTTTAAAGGTTATGGAGGAGATAAGAGCGCGCGGAAAGGTGCCCGTATTCGTTGGGGGGACGGGACTTTACGCAGACGCGCTGGTCAGAGGGATTTTCGAAGGTGTTCCGGCGGATGAGAATATAAGGAGAGAACTGAAGGAGCTCGAAGAGCGCGAAAGGGGTATTTTGAGGAAAATGCTTGAAGATTTCGATCCAGAAGCTGCCGCTAAGATACACCCGAACGACCTGAAAAGGACCATAAGAGCGCTGGAAGTTTACTTGAAAACGGGCAAGAGAATAAGCCAGCTCCAGAAAAGCGCGAAACCAGCGGGGGATTTCAGGATCATAGTGCTTTTCAGAGAGAGAAAAGAGCTTTATGAAAGGATAAACAAGAGAGCAGAGAAAATGGTGGAAATGGGATTAGTGGAAGAGACAAAGAAGCTTTTGGAGATGGGATATGGCGAGGATTTGAACTCAATGAAGACCATAGGTTATAAAGAGACTGTGGATTATTTGAAAGGAAAATACGATTACGACCATTACATACATGTTCTTAAAAGGAATACGCGACACTTTGCCCGCCGCCAGATAATATGGGCCAGAAGATATAATGAGTTTGAGAGGATTGCAATAAATCTCACTTTTGAAAAAGATCCAGTGTCGACTCTCATAGAGACTATAGAAAAGATCCTGAGTACGGAGGAGATAGCGTGAAGGAGTTTGTGCTCGGATTCGTTATGGGGGTAGCTAACTTACTTCCGGGGATTAGTGGCGGAACGATAATGTTCATATCAGGGAGATACTCTCAGATAATAGAAGCTGCGGCGGAGATTTTCAGTTTTAGGTTCAGAAAGAAAAGCGTTGCTTTGATATTGTGGATTTTGCTCGGGATCGTTGCGGCGGTGATTTCACTTTCGAAAGTTGTGGATTACCTGTACGCGCATTTTCCGGTACAAGTTACGTCGTTCTTTTCCGGGTTGATATTGGGTGGACTCTTTTTCATGGCCCTTGATATGAAGCCGAGGCTTAAAGAAAGCATATCGATATCTCTTGGAGCTTTGACAATGGTGGGGATAGCCATGCTAAGCGGCGGTTCGTTGGAAGCTACCCCGTTGAATCTCGTTTTGGGTGGAATCGTTGCAGGAGCCACGATGATTTTGCCCGGAATTAGCGGTTCTTCAATGCTTCTATTCCTCGGACTTTACGACGATGCCGTGCATGCTGTGGCGGAGATCGAAATACTGCCTCTTTTCTGTCTTGGTGTGGGAGCAGTGATGGGAATAGTTTTGATGACTTTCGGTATGAAGAAGCTCGTTGAGAGGTTTGAAAAAGAGACCATGGCTTTTCTGTTTGGCCTCACTCTTGCTGGACTCTTTTACATCCTATCAGGGGGAGCATCGATTTCTTTCATAATCTTTGGATTTGGGACTACTTTTCTCTTTGAAAGGGTTGTTGGTGAGGGGTGAGGGATTTTGAAAGTGGGAATCGCGAGGATGAGGTTCAGGCTCTTTAGCGTTGGGTCGCTGAAGGAAAAGAGGAGTATGGTGAAGCACATCCTCAATTTCATAAGGAAAAAGCACAATGTGTCTATATCAGAGATAGGAGCACAAGATTCGAAGAGTTTTCTCGAAATCGGAGTAGCAATGGTGGCAGGTAGCAGCTCGATAATACACAATACGTTCGAGGAAATAGCCAGTTACATAGAACTTCGCGAAGGTCTGGAGTTGGAGGAGATGGAAAAGGAGATATGGTGACAGAAATTATTCGTTGGCTTGATTTTATGGTGATTCCTGAAAGAAAGAGACATATTTTTTGCGTGAGGGATTTCGCGCTTCTCCTCTCTTATATACATGGGGTAGATTCATTCAGAGTGGAGATTGCCGCGCTTTCCCACGATTTGTTTCGAGACGTTCCTCCCGACAGACTTTTAAGACTTTCAAAACTTTGGAATGTGCCCATGAGTGATGTGGAGATCAAACATCCCATACTCTTACACGGCAGGGTTGCTGCAGAGTTCCTGAGAAGGAGGTTTTCCTTCGAAGATTCCGAGGTTCTCATGGCTGTGGCTTATCATACATCAGGCCACCCGGATTTCGATCGTATTGGTAAAATATTAACGGTGTCTGACACTGTGGGATACGATAGAGATTTCTCAGGTGTAGAGGATCTTAGAGATTTGGCCATGAAGGATTTAGAGGAAGCATATCGGGCTGTTTTGAAGAACAGGATAATTTATGCTGTGAGTACAGATAGGTATCTTCTTGAGATGAGCGTTTCAGCGTGGAATAGACTTGTGGAGAGGAGGTAGAGGAATGAGGATAAGGAGGAGGAGAAAGGGTTACCTGGGAGCCGTAATAGCGGTTATCGTGGTCGTTATAGGAGTGGCAGGGCTTTTTGGTTACATATTGGATAGAAGGGTGAGGACTTCTCCGGAGTACACCGCTGCTGTTGTCTCATATTTGATCAAATCTGGATCCGATTATGTGTACATCTACATGGATTCATCTAAGGAATTGGCGAGGATTTTATATTTGAAGAAGTACCTTTACGATCCAGATACAGGGGTTAGTGTTACAGGAGAGAGAAGAGATGACTTGGAATTCTTCGATGAGGTGTTTGGATTGAATCCAAGTTATGAATATTACATAGATCTCGATGGTGCCAATCTTGATAAGTTCTCTCGAGTGGTCGTGAGTAAAAGGGTGAACAACCTTGAAGAACTGGTGAAAGCGCTCAGGAGTAGACGAGGAAGCTTCCTCGATTCTTTCAGGGTGGATAATATGGCCGCTTCGTTTAAGCTGTTTTCGAACCTCAATGGACCTGCTCTATTAAAACTCATGGATGGACTGGCCAAGTATGGGGATATAGATTCTGAGAGAATAGAATCTTTTCCGAAAAATCCGGTAAAGATAGTTGTTGGCAAAGAGAAAGAGGAGGTTTTGTACAGATTGTACCTTCCTAAGAAGGAAAAGGAAAACCTTATGAGTTTCTTTGGAGTAACGAGTGAGTAAGAGTGTGTCAAGTTGTGAAGATTCTGTTACCAGTTTTTGGGGAGTGATGACTTATGAGAGTTTTGGGATTGGTACTGGCTGGGGGGCGCAGTGATAACTTGGGAGTTTTGACACTCAAGAGAGCATCTGCGGCTATGCCTATTTACGGTAAATACAGAGCCATAGATTTCACTCTGAGCAACATGGTCAATTCAGGAATAGTAAAGGTTGGCGTTTTAACGCAGTACAATCCGAGAAGCTTAATGGATCATCTTGGATCCGGTAAAGAATGGGATCTTGATAGAAAAAACGGTGGACTTTTTATACTTCAGCCTTATGTCTCATCAGAGGGAAATTTCTGGTATAAAGGAACAGCAGATGCTATTTATCAGAACATGACCTTGTTGAGAAGAGGAGAGGAAGACTTCGTTTTGATAGGCTCCGGGGATCATATTTACAAGATAGATTTTTCAGAGGTTTTCAGGTTTCACTTTCATAAAGGTGCGGATATTACTCTTTTAGTGAAAGATTTAGATGAAAGCTACGATCTCAGCCAATATGGAATAGTCGAGATGGATGAGGACGGTAGGATTTTGAACATAGAGGAGAAACCCGAGAATCCCAAGGGAAACACGGCATTTTTGGGAATCTATTTCATGAACAAATTCCTTTTGATGGATCTCCTTTATAGTTTTGTACCACATGGCAGGACGGATCTTCTATTGGATATAGTCATTCCAAATTTGAAGAAGTTGAAAGTCTATGGGTATAGGTTCACAGGTTATTGGAGGAACATCAAAAAAAGTGTTAAAGAATACTACAGAGCGAATATGGATATATTGGATTCATCTGTCAGAGAGGAACTTTTTTACAGGAATGGAAAGGTCTACACGAAGCTGAAAGACATGCCTCCACCGAAATTTTCTGGAACAGCCGTTGTGGAGAATTCTCTCATATCGGATGGCTCGATAATAACGGGAACCGTTAGAAATTCCATAATTTTCAGAGGAGTTAGGATAAAGGCAGGAGCTGTTGTAGAGAATTCTATAGTGATGGAAGGTACGACGATAGAAGAAGGTGCAATGGTTTATAACGCGATAATAGATAAAGAGAGTGTGGTTAGAGAAGAGAGAAAGGTCATAGGGGAGGGTGAAATACTGGTATTTGAAAAGAGGGCGGTGATATGAATGCGAGGCAATGAAGTTGTGGCATTGATTTTAGCAGGTGGACAAGGAACGAGGTTAGGAATATTAACGGAAAAGATAGCGAAACCAGCGGTACCCTTTGGAGGTAAGTATAGGATAATAGATTTCACCATGAGCAATTGTGTCAATAGTGGCATTTTCACCATAGGAGTGCTTACCCAGTACAGGCCTCATGTTCTTTCCAAACATATCGGTATAGGAAAACCCTGGGACTTGGATAGAAAAGATGGAGGTGTGGTGATACTTCCTCCTTATCAGGGTAGTAACGAGTCGGACTGGTATAAAGGCACGGCTAACGCCGTTTACCAAAACATTGAATTTGTGGACGAGTACGATCCAGAATATGTTTTGATACTATCTGGAGACCATGTGTATGCGATGGATTATAACGACATCATAGACTTTCATCTATCCAAGGATGCGGACGGAACAATAGCCTGTATGGAGGTGCCACTGGAAGAAGCCCACAGGTTTGGCATAATGGTCACGGATATAGATTCAAGGATAATAGAGTTTCAGGAAAAGCCAAAGGAGCCCAAGGGAAATCTCGCGTCTCTAGGGATATATGTCTTTAACTGGAATTTTCTGAAAGAGCTGCTTATGGAGGATGAAAACGATCCGAATTCCACGCATGATTTCGGGAAGGACATAATTCCGAAAATCGTCGAAAATGATCTTGGAAAGCTATACGCGTACAGATTTGAGGGGTATTGGAAGGATGTTGGAACTATAAGGTCATACTGGGAATCCAATCTGGAGCTCACAAGGCCTCTACCACCTTTGAATCTGTATGATCCAAATTGGAAGTTTTACACCCACACAGAAGAGATGCCACCGGCGTATGTATCCAAAAGCGCAAAAGTTGAAAATTCTCTGATAAGTGAGGGTTGTGAGATAGAAGGCGAGGTTTATGACTCCGTAATATTCCAAGGAGTGAAGATAAAGAAAGGAGCAGTTGTTAGGAATTCCGTCATTATGACGAGAAGTGTTATAAATGAGGGAAGTGTGGTGGAGGATGCTATAATCGCAGAAAACGTGATAATAGGAAAGAATGTGAAGATAGGGGATGGGGAGTTTGCCCAGAGCAAGTTGGATCCAAAGATCTATAACACTGACATAACCATAATCGGCATGAACAGCCGTGTACCGGATAATTGTGTATTGGGAAAGAACGTTGTTATAGGATGCGATGTGGCAGAAGGTGACTTTAAAGAGTTGAAGGTAGAATCGGGTGGTTTCGTACTCCGCGGAGGTGTGTAGAATGGACTTTTATTTTTTGAAAGTAAAGATAAGATCTAAAGCTACCGCGGAAGATATGATAGGTTATTTTTTTGGTAAGGCAGCGAAGGAGCCAGAATTCGATTTTCTGGCCGTACCTGCCAGATATAGTAACATGCTCAACATCCCCTTGGATGCAGATTATAGGGACTTCATGGAGTCTTTTAAGGCGTTGAAAAACAAAGTTTTGAGGGAAATTGAGGAAGCTGTGGAGTTAACGGATGACTTTTTGAATTATCTCAGATTTCAGATACAGAGGAAGGGTCCGGAGGTTTTCAGTGCAGAATTAGCCACAGCCGTGCAGAATAACGACGGAGAACTCGCGCATGTGACACTGATGGAGATAATCAAGGGTTGGACGCCAAGGGCCGATATAAAGATTTCAATGAAGCCCATGACTATGGAAGAACTTTCCATGGAAAATTTCTTATCACAGGTTGAAGACCTGGGTGATGAAAATCTCCTCGAGGTTTTGAAACGCCCCGACGTTAAGGATCTTCCGGAAATCTTCCCGATAATCGATCCGATATATGGAAAGCCGATTACAGAGTTCGATATTGGAGATCACATATTCTTCGTAGTTCTCAATCCCGGTTCAGAGCAGCATAAGAAGAGTCTGGAGGCGGCATTTCCGAGTCATTTCAAAGACGGTGCAACCGTTAAGCCCTTCGTTGGAACTTTGGTATCTAAAGAGCTCATAGTTGGCGAAAAAGGTGGAAAGTATTTTCTCGTAAAGGTTGATTTCGGTAAAGGCATATATGGAAAAGGAATCATTTCTCGGGCTTTGAAGATTATGGGAGATATAACGAGATTTGAGGAAAAGATGGCAAAGTCTGCTACAGAGGAAGAACTTTTCAGAAAAGTGGGAGAAGTTGCAAAACAGGTTGTGGGTTCTGAAAGGGCGAAGGCTAATATTTTGCCGTCGAGTAGGGAGCGGCTGATAAAATCCACCACGTATGTTCACACTTCAACGCTGGATTTTGTAATAGCACTCCTTACCACTATTCTCATCGTAGGGGTTGTCCTGGTCATTTCATATTTCTTCTTGTAATAGAGGATGATGAGGAGTGAGAGAAGGCGAACTCAGTAGGACGAAAAGCTTTTTGGACAAATTGAATCTTCCCTTTGAGCATGTGGAGCTTTTCTTCACCTCCCTTGTTCACAGTTCATACGCCAACGAGCAGAAGCAGAGTGGAAGAAAGGATATATCTTCCAACGAGAGGCTGGAATTCTTGGGGGACGCAGTCGTAGATCTTCTGGTATGCGATATATTGTACGAGACCTATCCGTGGGCTTCTGAGGGAGAGATGTCTCGGGTAAAGGCGGCTGTTGCGAGCGAAAAGATCCTTTCCATGATAGCCCGTGAATACGGTCTGGGAGAGTATTTGTTTCTCGGTAAAGGTGAAGAAATGAGTGGTGGGAGGAATAGGGATTCCATACTCGCAGATGCACTTGAGGCTCTTTTGGGTGCCGTCTTTCTCGTTGAAGGTTTTTCTGGTGTTAAAAGCAGATTTGAATCGGTTTTTAAGCGATATACGGAGCTCGTCATGGAGGGAAAACTTCTCTTTGATTACAAAACGGCGCTTCAGGAATTGACGCAAAAGAAAATGAAAAAGCTCCCTGAGTACAGGGTGGTTTCTAAAAGTGGAAATGGCTTTGAGGTTGAGGTCGTCATAGAAGGGCAGGTTCTGGGAAAAGGACATGGAAGGTCCAAGAAGGAGGCTGAAAAGGAGGCAGCAAAGGAGGCTTACAGGCTTCTAAAAGGAGAGTAGCCCATGAAGATAATACCGGTTTTCCTGCCGTACGCTGGATGTAAACATAGATGTGTCTTCTGTGATCAGGTGGGTGCAACGGGCGTAAGCAAGAAAATCTCTCCCAGGGAACTGGAAAGTCTTCTTGAAAGATACGCGAATCCTCAGGAAAAATATGAAGTTGCCTTCTATGGAGGAACTTTTACCGCCCTTCCGGTTGGTGAGCAGCTGGAATATTTAAAGGTTATAAGGAGATGGATGGAAGAGGGGATCGTTGAGGGAATAAGAATCTCAACAAGGCCCGATGAGATAGATGAGGAAAGGGCGGATTTTCTCAAAAAATGGGGCGTTAAGACTATCGAGATAGGCGTTCAATCTATGGATGATAGGGTTCTCGACACTTCAAAGAGAGGTCATACTTCTGACGACAGCAGGAAAGCCATAAGTGTTTTGAAAAAGTTCGAATTCGTGGTGGGAGCGCATTTGATGGTAGGTCTTCCAGGAAGCAGTTTCGAGTCCGATATAAGATCGGCTCTGGAAATCGCAAGAATAGGAGTTGATATAGCCAGAATCCATCCCACCCTCGTTTTCAAAACATCCGAACTGAGAAAGATGATGGAAAGAGGAGAGTATAGTCCACTTACGCTCGACGAGGCAGTTGATCTCGTCTCGGATATGGTGATGATCCTTGAGGCGAGAAATGTCAGGGTGATAAGAATAGGACTTTATGTGCCGCCCGAGCTCAGATCGAACATAGTCGCTGGCCCTTACCATCCTTCCTTTGGAGATCTCGTAAGGGTTCACATATTGAGGAAGCTCATTGAGGAGTTTAACGCTAAAGAAATCACGGTGGATGAGAAAAGAGCGGGCTGGCTTTTTGGTTACGATGGAAAAAAGTGGCTCAGAGGAAGAGGAATAGAAGTCCTTAGAGCCAGTGAGTTCAAACTGAGTGGAATGACCTATGAGAAGGCTGTGGTTGAATATTGCAGGAGGAGAGAGTGGTGGTAGGGATATTCGATCTTGGCTCGAATTCTTTCATAGCTCTCGTTTTGGACGGAAAAGAGGATGTTTTTGAAGACGTCCGAGTTGTGAAGACGGCGTTTTACCTTAAAGATGGAATTTTAAAGGATTGCGAGCGTTTCAAGGAAGTCTTTGACTCGATGAAGGAAAGAGTGAGAGCTTACACTGAGAACATCCATGTATTCGGGACAGCTATCTTCAGAGAAGCAAGAAATGGTAGAGAGTGTTTTGAGCTTATAAAAGGAGGTCTTCCGGGTAGAGTCCTCTCGGGAAAGGAAGAGGCGCTTTATTCTTATCTTTCCGTTCTATGGGATGAGGAGCTAAAAGTGAAAGACCCCATAGTTCTTGACCTTGGCGGTGGCAGTCTTGAAGTTATAAGGGGAGAAAAAGACTATTTAAGTCTGCCGTTTGGAACGAGAAAGGTCCTTGATTTAATAGAAGGAAACACCGTGGATGAAGTCGTTGAAGGAATCGTAGAAGCTCTTCCAGGCTGGAAGGGAAAAGCCGTTGGAATAGGTGGAACATTCGTGACGCTCGCTTCTTCTATTTTAGGAAGATGGAGCATAAAGGAAGTTCACGGGAAAGTGCTGACGAGGGAAATAATAGAAAAACTCATCTTCCAGTACTCGAGAATGAGCACCGATGAGATAGAGAGTCTTCCCTATGTTCCTCGTGGCAGAGGTGCAACGCTGTTTCCTGGAAGTGTTGTGACGCTGGCGCTTTCTATTAAATATGGAGAGATAGTCGTCAGCAGGCGTGGATACAGATACGGTCTGGGATGGGAGATAGAACGCAGAAGGCGGAATGGCGTGCCCGGCGGGATTTGAACCCGCGGCCTCCCAGTCCGCAGCCGGGCGCTCTATCCAGCTGAGCTACGGGCACACCATCTTAAAAAAGGCGGGAATTCTCCCGCCTGGCGGGGGGAGTGGGATTCGAACCCACGGTGGGGAAAACCCCACACTTGCTTAGCAGGCAAGCGCCTTAGGCCGCTCGGCCATCCCCCCGAGCACGCAGAATTTTAACATAAGTTTTTAAGCTTTTTCAAGCGTTGGATGAGATCCCTGCTTGTCTGAATGATTAGCTGGTGTGGTTTTTTCCCGTTAATAGTTAATGATCGCGACTCCTGTTCAAGACTTTTTCTTAAAGATGCTATAATTTTCAATTGCGTTTTAATAGGTGCATATTTGATGTCGAGGAGTTATTTAGTATAAAGGGGGTGCTTGCGGTGGATTGCGTCTTTTGCAAGATAATTTCCGGTGAGATCCCAGCTGATAAGGTCTATGAAGATGAGGATTTTCTCGTGATAAGGGATATAAAGCCCGTGGCACCGGTTCATCTTTTGGTGCTTTACAAAAGGCATGTTGGGAAAATTCATGAGCTAAGCATGGAGGACAGAGAGAGGCTTTCAAGGGTTTTTGAGGTCATCGCCGCCGTGGCTGAAAAGGAAGGTATAAAAGAGAGCGGCTACAGAGTGGTTGTTAACAGCGGGCCGGATGCGGGTCAGGAGATAGATCACATTCACTTTCATGTGATAGGAGGAAGGAAGTTGGGGAAGATAGCATGAAGAAGGTGGTAATAGTCACAACGGGCGGAACCATAGCCATGACAAAGACACATGATGGAGTAGTGCCCTTTGCAGGGGGAAACTCTTTGATCACGCAGATCCCAAAGTTGGGAGACATAGCGCAGATCGAGCATGTGGAGTTTTCAAATGTACCGAGTCCTTACATGAGCCCTTCGATGATGTGGCACCTTTCAAGGCTCGTTCAAGAGATCGTTGAAAGAGACGATGTAGACGGTGTTGTAATAACGCACGGAACGGATACTCTGGAGGAGACTTCATATTTTCTCGATCTGACAGTTAAAACCGAAAAGCCCATCGTTTTCACGGCAGCCATGCGGAACATAAACGAGCTCGGAACAGACGGTCCAAGGAATGTGCTCTCTTCTGTAAAGGTTGCGGTATCGGATTCGGCAAAAGGAATGGGCGTTATGGTCTGTCTCAACGATGAGATACACGCTGCAAGGGAAGTCACAAAAACCTACACGAGCAATGTGGCTACTTTCGATTCACCGGGTTACGGACCGCTCGGTATAGTCGATGAAGACGCCGTGATTTTCTTTAGAAAACCACTTTTGAGGATGCATATAGATGTGGAAGGAATAGAAGAAAGAGTGGCTCTCGTAAAGACTTTTACAGGGGATGATGGGAGGATTTTGAGAGAAGTCAAGAGACTGGGATACAAGGGAGTAGTTTTGGAAGGTTTTGGAAGGGGAAACGTCCCGCCGGATGTTGCGGACGTCGTGGGAGAAGTGGCAAAAGAGATTCCGGTCGTTCTCACTTCGAGGTGTTTTAAGGGAAGGGTTTTAGATGTTTACGGCTATAAAGGTGGCGGAGCAGATCTCGTAAAAAGGGGTGTGATTTTGGGTCAGGAAGTGAGTGCGCAAAAAGCAAGGATAAAGCTGATGATTGTTTTAGGAAAGACCGGGGATAGAGAAGAGATAAGGAAGTACTTCGAGACGACGAGGATGAGGGGGGAGCTCCAGATTTGAGCGATAGAAGGCTTGCTTTGGTATTAACGATAGTCTATTTCTTCTTGGTGGCTCTTGTTTTTTCCATACAAGAGGTCGCTGCAATTATTGTTGTTACTTTTATAAATGTAGCGATATTGGGTGCTCTCTCCAATTATCTTTACAAGTACATAAAATCTCGTGTTGTGAGTAACACGGTTGCTCTTGTTGTTTTCTTCTTGATGCTTTTGCTGGCCCTTTATCTCATAATTCCAGCTGTTTTGAAGGAATTCGGTAGCTTTTACTCAGTTATCATGGAGAATGTGAAAACACATGCTTGGAGAAGCTACATAAAAAATGAGCAGCTTCTCAACTTTGTTGAAAAACTCTTTGAGTATTTGAAACCTACTGCCGAAGATTACGTCAAGGGAGAAATTGCCAGGATAACCGCTTCTATACCGAGTTTTGCCCTTCAACTCTTTTTCATAATACTTGGAACGATTTATTCACTTATTTATATAGACCAGCTGAAGAAATTTCCGGAAATGCTTTATCCGAGGAGAGTGTGGAGGATTTCAGATCCATTTGTTGAAGATCTTTTTGCAAATTTGCGCAGGTTCGTACAGGCGGTTTTTGTTACGGCACTCATAACGGGCATGCTGTTTTTCTTGATTTTTGAGATTATGGGTCTCAAATACAGTGTGACCATTGGGGTATGGGCGTTCCTGACGAATTTCATTCCCATAGTGGGGGTTATTTTCGAGTATGTGCCGGTATTTCTCTTTTCGCTTTCTTTGGGGCTTAAAGGAGTAATCCTCATGGCTGTTTTCACTCTCATCATTCACACCATAGCTTTTGTGACGTTCCTTTCCATGATGAAAGGATATACGAAGATAAATCCCGTTGTTATGCTATTCTTTATAATGATAATGTGGAGATTCCAGGGACTTCTTGGTATATTCATAGCTGTACCTATAACGATTTTCATATCCGTTTTCTGGAAGCATTTCTTGAGGCCCTTCTTTGAGGGGGGTGTGACAGGTTGAGAAGATTCTTTTTGGTTTTTCTTGCAGTCTTCATCTTTTCGGTTGTAACAGGGATAACTTTAGATGAGATAAGGGAGATTTCCAAGTCTGATCCAGAAAGAGCATATATGCAGCTCATGAGATATCTGAAGGATCATCCAGGTGACGAGAAAGCTTTGAGGCTTGGAAAGATTATTGCCGCTAAAAGAGAGCTGATGAAAAACCAAACGATTTCTGACGCTGTGTTGAAGGAGAATACGAGGGAACTTATAAAGAAGATGAGTCAGCTCAAAAATATAAACAAGCACACGATGGCTTTGATAGAGACGATGTTGCCGGATTTTTACGACACGCTGAGAAGTATGGTTTTGGATTTTTCAGAGGAAGCCTTCAAAGTATGTGAGATATTGCCTGAGAGGGTCAGGGAGCCAGAGGGTCTCGAAAGAGAGGTTGTTGATAGATTCATTGAAAATCCTCTGGGTTTTGATCCTTCAGTTATAAACAAACTAAGATGTATGAACCTATCGAGATTGAAGAGAAAAGTATCGGCTTATCTTAGAACGAAATTGGTGGAGAAAAATTACATGGCTGCTTCAAGATTGGTTGAAATGCTGTCTCTCAGCCTTCCTGAAGCCACCCAGCTCAAGCTTTACTCGGACTTGGCTCAGCAGCTATCCACAATCGATGTTTCTTCAATGAGCGTTGAGGATTTTGAGGATCTTGTGAACAAGTACGAGAAGATAACGCTTCAGAAGGAAAAGCTCGCGAGCAGGATCAAAGCAATCTATCTCATGCTTTCTGAAAGAATGGATCTTTCGTTTTGCGAGGACAGAGAAATATGTCCAGAGATAAGGAAGGTTTCTGAAGTAACAAATGTTTCGACATCTTCAGAGAGCGCGGCTTCAAAGACGGAGATTTTGAAGAGGGGATTTGACCAGCCATGGAAAACGGCACTTTTTGTGATATTAGCAGTTGCAACCAGCATGACCTTGGTGCTCATTATTATAAAAGCGAGGGATCCGAAAAGGAGAATCTTCAGGATAAAGAAAAAGCTCGAAAGAGATCCCATGAATCCACAACTTCATATAAAACTCGCATCACTATATGAAGAGATGGGAAAGACTGAAGAGGCCATGGAGGAGTACAGGATAGCATATAAGCTCTTCAACTCGGAGCGGGACTCTTCTGGAAATGATCGAAGCTGAGTTTTATTATTTCCCTTTCATTACATGTTATTGTTACCTCCCTTAAGAAGACGTTCACATTGACCACTTTACACCGCTTTCCGTCGTAGGTTATAGAAGACCCTTCATCAGGGATGCCTTTGAGGGCTTCCTCGTAAAAGTCATGCTCGTATATCAGGCAACAAAGAAGTCTTCTGCATGTTCCAGATATCTTGGCAGGATTTATCATCATCTGCTGCTTTTTCGCGTGCTTGAGCGTGACCGATTTGAATTCTCTTAAAAATACGGTGCAACAGGCGGGCCTTCCGCAAAGTCCGAGGCCACCCATGAGCTTCATCTCATCCCTTACGCCAAGCTGCCTGAGCTCTATCCTCGTCTTGAATTTTTTCGCAAGGTCTTTTACGAGCTCTCTGAAATCAACCCTCGTTTCCGAACTGAAGAAGAATATGAGTTTAGATCTGTCAAATGTATACTTCACATGCACGACTTTCATTGGAAGCTGGTGCTTTTTCACGAGTTCTTTAAAAACGTATTTTGCTTTCTGAGCGTCCTCCAAGTTCTTTTTGTAAACTTCCATATCTTCGTCGGTGAGCTTTCTTATGATCGCTTTTAATTCGTAGCCAACATCCTCTATTCTGACTTCCTTTTTGTCCGTTACCACTCTCACTGCTTCCATTCCAAATTCTCCTACTACCAAAACCAAATCGCCTCTTTTTATATCCTCGCCGTTATCCAAATAGTAGATTATCTTTCCCACAGGAAAGAATTCGACGCCGTATACTTGAGCGGTCAGTTCCAAGGCTTGCTCCTCCTTTCTTCCCTGATCCGTATCATGATGTTAAGGAGTGTAAGGGAGTTGTTGAAGTTGGCAATCTTTGCCCTTGAAATCGAGTCTAAAAATCCGATCAAACTCGTGTTGTACCTGTCTTCAATTTCCAAAAGCCAGCTGCAAACCCTCGCAAGTGTGGCGTTGAAAAGGAAGAAGTCTTTACCTGAAAGGGATTTTGAGATCTCGTCGAAAAGCTTTATAAAATCCTTATCCGAAGTCTGAGTGAACATCTCAAGTAGTCTGAAAGCTGCCAGGTATCCGAGCAAGGGATCTTCTTCCAAGTTTTTGACCATTTTTATCAACTCTGCAGCTTTTGTCTTCTCGATCTTTTTGCGCTTTTCCTTTGCATTCTTCTCCTTTCTCGTTCTCCAATCTTTTTCCATTATCTTTGAGAGAATAGGATCTTCCTCTTGTGGTGGAGGGGGTTGGAGAAAAAAGCGGACAAGCCTGCTTTTTATCGTTGGAAGCAGATAATCCCATCTGGTTGTAGTAGCTATTATCACACCGTAGCGGGGCGGTTCTTCGAGTGTTTTCAAAAAAGCGTTTGCAGCCTGCTGCGTCATCCTGTCTATGTCGAATACAAGCACATACTTTTTCTTCGAAATCTCGGGTGAATACGACAGAAACGAAGAGATTTCTCTAACGTCTTCGATTCCGATGTCTGTGCCTTTTGGATCGACTACGATATAATCGGAAGCTTGTGGAGGAAATCCTTCCACCAGTTCTGGGAGACTCTTTGCTACCTCCCTCAAATAGTAGGGATCATATCCTGTGATTCCCACAGATATGCCTTCAGAAGATTTTATTAACTGCGCGATTTTTTCTATCATGTCAGATTCCTCTCACGTGTTTTGTTTTACCAGTTCAGAAAATTTTTAATGTTCGCGTTCTCGTCCCTTACCAGCTCGATCTTTTCCTTCGGGCCTGTCAGGACAACGGTAACTCCCGGACCGTGCCCGGTCAAAACACAGTTTGAATGCACTACCACGCCAACAGTTACATGCCCCTCTTTATACCCACCGAGTCCATGCCTGCAGTCATGGTTGTCTATAGCCACGAGATCACCTATCCTTACCTTGTCTATTCCGTGTTCTTTAACGAGTCTTTCGTCACGCGTGTTTACGTCGTAGTCGCCGGCGGTTGGATTCGATGCTCCTATTCCCGAGCCCATCATGAAACCGGGAACGAGGGTCGTTATCGGTGCCACTATTTTGCCATTTTCTTCTCTGAATATCCTTTCAAACAGATCCGGATCTATGTTGTAGACGGAAACTTCTGGAAAGTCTTCTATTATGAGCCCCTGCCCACGGGCTTTCACTAGTATCTTATCTCCTACGGACAGTTTTTCCTTGTCGGGAAAATGGATCAGCACATGGTCAATTCCGCCGTGTTTTCCTATCACAACTCCTTTCATTCCCTTACCTTCACCTGACACAACTATGGCCTCATTTCCTATACAAGCGAGAGTGAGATACGCTTGGTTTTCGTTCTTGTCTTTGTTTTTGGTCGATACGTCGGGTTCAATGTGGTCTCCGTAAGGGCCAAAGGCAAGATCCCCCAAAGAAAAGTTGTAGGTTATACCGCCAACGCTTGGAACGTAATAGCTATTTCCTTCACCATCAAGTCTTGGCATTCGCACCGTTGGATGTGAAATTTCTCCCACAACTGATATCTCCACGACCCTATCTTTGTTCGTTTTCATATCGATCACCTCCGATGCATCTGTGATATTTTACATCAAAGTCTGCCGTGTCGCTCCAAGAACCTTATGAAAATTGCGAGTGGTATCCAGAGCTTCTCCTCATCTACATCGAAGTATGCGCTGTGATTTGGATGGATTATGCCTTTTTCTTTGTTTGCAGTGTTAACGAAGAAGAATGCTCCAGGCCGCTCTTTAAGGTAGTAAGAGAAGTCCTCAGCCCCCATAACTGGTTCTGGAAGTTCGACGAATACAGCTCCTATCTCTTCAGAAATACTCTTTATCTCATCCACCACATCGGGTGTGTTGTGGAGCGAGTCATACCCCCACATGTATTCGAATTCGACCTTCATTCGGAACATATTTGCAATGCTTTTTGCAAGCTCTTCAAGCCTTTTTGCTATGAACTTTCTGTCGTCTTCAAAGAGTGTTCTCACCGTTCCTTGGAGAAGAGCTTCCTCTGGTATGACGTTGTGGGTTGTTCCAGACGAGACCCTTGCTACAGTTATTACTACTGGGTGTGTCTGCCTGAGCTCACGCGATCTGTGTATGTAAACGGTGTTTATGAAACTCGCCGCTGCTACTATTGGATCGAGTGTCTCGTGTGGACTCGATCCGTGCCCGCCCTTTCCAACAAACCTAACCTTGAACTCGTCAGCTGCTGCCATGAAAGGTCCTTTTTTCGAAAGCACGGCTCCTTCTGGTGCCTCTCCCTGACCGATAGTTCCAACGTGCCCGCCTATGATTACTTCAACTCCCTCATGAACACCGTTTTTTATCATATCCACGGCTCCAAAATGACCTTCTTCACCCGGTTGGAAAAGGAGCCTGACGCCTTTTTTTGGCTTGTTCTGAGAAAGATAGTGTGCGAGCGTCAAAAGCACGGCGGCGTGGGCGTCGTGCCCGCAGGCATGCATTTTGCCTTCGTGTTTGCTCTTATAAGGAACATCATTGAGTTCCTGGAGCGGGAGTGCATCCATATCAGCTCTTATTGCAACATAAGGCGGCTCTCCAAAGTCAACCACGAGTCCATGCCCGCATTCCTTGAACTCAAGACCAAATTCTTTCAATTTGGATGTTATGTATTCCTTGGTTTTGGGAAGCTCAAGGCCTACTTCTGGAATCTGATGGAGTTGTCTTCTATGTGTAATGATCTCATCCAAAAATGATTTGACCTCTTCTATATTCAACTCTTCATCCCTCCTTTTAAAGCAGAGAAGACTTTTTCTGGTGTTATCGGAAGCTCTCTTATTCTAACACCGACAGCGCTATAGATTGCGTTTGCAACGGCCGCGGGTGGGGTGTCAATCCCTATTTCTGCAACGGATTTCGCACCGAAAGGACCTGTTGGCTCGTAGCTCTCCAAAAATTCAACATGAATCTCTGGAACATCAAGCCTCGATGGAATCTTGTAGTACATCAGGTTGTTCGTAAGAAGCCTTCCCGTGCCTGAATACTTCACATCCTCGTATAAGGTCATTCCAAGGCCCTGCATTGTTGCGCCTTCAACCTGAACTTTTGCGAGGTTTGGATTTATCGGAGTCCCGATATCCAAAACAGTGTAGTACTTGAGCACATCGACCTTACCTGTTTCAGTATCTACTTCCACTTCTGCGATGGTTGCTGCGTAAGGCGGTGGGCTTTCTGGGCCCACGAAGGATGCATCTGCAACGAGCTGTTTCTGGTTCTCGGTGTAGTAGAGCTTGGTTGCAAGATCTTTTAAGGAGATTTCCTTATCGCCAGCCCTTAAAACCTTTCCATCCCATGTGATTTCATCCGGGGATACATTCAACATCTTGGCGGCTTCTTCTTTTATGAGCTTTAGCATTTTTTTGGCGGCAAGACGTACGGCGTTTCCAGACACATAAGTTGTCGAAGATGCATAAGCACCCGTGTCGAAGGGAGTGAGATCTGTGTCAGAAGAATAGACGATTATGTCGTCTGTGGAAACGCCAAGCTCTTCCGCGGCAATCTGGGCAAGGATAGTATCGGATCCCGTTCCAAGATCCGTGGCTCCTACGAGCAAGTTGAAAGATCCATCGTCGTTCAGCTTCAGTATGGCACTCGCCATGTCTATGTTGGCAATTCCAGATCCTTGCATTGCTATGGCAAATCCAAGTCCTCTAACTTTTGAGCCATTTCTCTCACTTTTGCTTCTCTTTTCCTTCCAGCCTGAAAGCTCCACGACTCTCTTTATTGCTTCTTCCAGTTTGCAGCTTCTTACTATCATCTCGACTCCTTCTCTTCCTTCACCCATAATCTTGAATATTGGGGAAGTTTCTCCTTCTCTTATAACATTTTTCAAACGGAGATCTACGGGGTCGATTCCAAGTTCCTGCGCAAGCTCGTCCATAGCGCTCTCCAGCACGAAATTTCCTTGAATTGCTCCATATCCTCTATAAGCTCCCGCAGGAACTTTGTTTGTGTAAACGACTTTTCCGCGAAATCTGACGCCTTCAACTTTGTTGTAAAGAGGCAGGGTCTTTGAACCTGCTACCATCAATGTAGTCAGAGCGTGTTCTCCATAAGCTCCCGTGTCCGAAAGAACTTCTACATCTATGAGTTTTAGTGTTCCGTCTTTTTTTGCTCCGAGGGTTATATCGAACCTCATCGGATGGCGGGTATATGTGGCTTCGAAGACCTCTCTTCTCGTGTACACGAGTTTTGAAGGTTTTTTCGTCTTCCATGTCACGAGAGCCGTTATTAGCTCCCCGTGAAGCGCCTGTTTTCCACCGAATCCCCCGCCTATTCGTGGCTTTATAACCCTTATGCTTTTTATAGGAATATCCAACACCATAGAAACCTGTCTTCTCACATGGAAGGGAGTTTGCGTTGAACTGACGATGACAAGCCTTCCGTGGAGGTCGATATAGGCGAAGGAGGCGTGTGGTTCGAGCATCACATGAGCCTGGGCCTGTGTGTAATACCTTCTCTTAATCAGAACGCAATCGGGGTCTTTCTCGCACTCTTCTATGAGCTTGTCCACATCTCCAACTTCCATCGAATAGGAAGCCGCGATGTTCTTTTCCGGCATATATCCGATGTCGAATTGCGAAAAAGCCTCTTTTTCAGGGTGTATTATGGAAGTGTTACATTCTGCCTCTTCAAAGTCCAAAACCGGTTCAAGAATTTCGTAATCTACCTTGATCTTTTTCAGAGCTTCTTCTGCGGCAAACTCGTCCTCTGCAGCTACAATTGCGACTTCATCTCCGACATACCTCACGTATTCGTCGAGGATGAACTTGTCATAGGGAGATGGTTCCGGATATCCTTGGCCTGCCCTCGTTATCGGTTTTCTTGGAACATCTTTATGCGTAAGTACGAGTTCGACGCCTTTTACTTTTAGGGCTTCCGAGACATCGATGTTCTTTATCCTCGCGAAGGGGTGCGGGCTCCTTAGAATCTTTATCACAAGGGCGTCTTTTGGTGCAAGATCATCAGTATAAACCGGCATTCCCGAGATAAGAGCAAATGCATCTTTTTTGATGATACTCTTTTTAACCTGATCCATTTCAATCCACCCCCAAAAAGCGGAAAATGGCTCTCTCTTGTGGCAGGTATCCGCTGCACCTGCACAGGTTTCCTATTAGATACCTTCTAACAGTCTCTTTATCCCTTTCTATAAGCCCCTTATCAATCATCTTTTTCAGGTAGTAGATCATTACCAAAAGGCCAGGTTGGCAAAATCCACACTGATCCGCTCCTTCACTTGCGAGAGCATGCATGTACTCTTTCATCTGGTTGGCTATGCCCTCGGCTGTCGTTATCTCGTGTCCATCCACTGATGCCGAGAGAACCGAGCATGAGATGACAGGTCTTCCATCAAGCAAAACCGTGCATGCACCGCAACTACCAGTATCACATCCTCTTTTTACGGACATGTATCCGTTCTTTCTAAGGGTATCAAGCAGGTATTCGGAAGGATCTATCTCGAAGGATCTATCTTGCCCGTTGATTTTAACTCTTATCTTCATGATATCACCTCACCCAGAGCTCTTTTGAGGAGAACGAGTGCCACTGACTTTCTATACTCTCCGGACCATCTGAAATCGTCTCCGAAGTTTATTTCGTCTTCCACAGCGTGGAGAGCCATTTCCACATGTTCGTCATCATAACTCTCTTTCAGTATCTCCATCGCTTTTGTGGCAAGTTTCGCTACTCCCGGTCTTGCTCCCACTGCTATTCGACAGTCATAGAGCTTACCGTCTTCAACTTTCACCGAAACCGCCACATTCACTATTGAAAAATCGTATTCAGAGTTTCTCATGTATTTGAAAACGGCTCTTCTCTCCTCTTTCTTGATCAAAAGTCTTGTCATGATGTCTTTTTCCTTCAAACCCTTTTCAAGGAAATCTTCTAATTTCATCCTTCCAGACTTGTAGAACTCTACCTCAGTCTCGAGAGCCAAGACGGCCGTCAGGAAATCCGAAAAGCCCCATCTTGGAACCACGGTTCCACCGACGGTGGCAACTCCACGAAGCTGGAGGGACCAAATCCTCGATAGTACGTATGGAAGAAAACCGCCAGCAAAATCTTTGAGAAGCGGGTGAAATTCAAGATCGGACAGACGTGCCATTGAGCCTATAGATATCCAGCCGTTTTCTTCTTCTTTTATTTCGTCAAGTCCCAGATCCTGGAGATCTATTGCCAATTGTATCTCTCTCGAAGAGAGCCTTGCATAGGTTGTTCCTCCCAGTATCTCAGCCCCCTCTTTTTGAAGGAGAGAGTAGGCTTCTTCGAGGGTTTTGGGTCTCACATACTCCTTTATTCTCAAGGACATCGCATTCACCTCCACTACCACCAGTATCTATAATTTTTTCTCACCCAGTAAGCGTAATAACGGTGTCTCACCCATCTTCCTATGAGCATGCCGAAGATAAATCCTCCGGCGTGAGCCCACCAAGCCACATTTGATGCAGGTATAGCCGTGCTGACCAGCCCGTTGAATAGCTGCATGATGAACCAGAAAAACAGATAAATGAAAGCCGGGATTTCAATAAAAGTGAAGAAAAATAGAAAGAACACGAGAGATACGATCCTCGAATGTGGAAAAAGGACGAAGTAGGCCCCCATTACTGCTGAAATTGCGCCAGATGCTCCAACCATGGGGACTTTCGAGAAAGGCATAAATGCAAAGTTTACTGCGGCTGCGAAGAGTCCACCTGCAATATAGAAGAAGAGGAATTTTAAATGCCCAAGGGCGTCTTCCACATTGTCTCCGAATATCCACAAAAACCACATATTTCCCAATATATGAGCCCAACCGCCGTGTATAAACATGTGGGATATCCAGGGCATTAATGAGACTCCCAGAATTTCTTTCACCTCAGGAACTGTGTACCTTGCAGGCAATAGGCCGTATTTGTAGAAGAACTCGATTAGTCCGTGGTTGCTAAGGGAAAGTTCGTAGAAGAAGACGATAATGTTTGTGAGGATGATTGCATACATCACATACGGTTTTCTTCTGCTGGGAATTGTGTCATAGAGTGGGAACAAAACTCTTCACCCTTTCTTTAAAGAAGAATGGTGCCGGGGACCGGAGTCGAACCGGCACGGGGTTTACACCCCAGCGGATTTTAAGTCCGCTGCGTCTGCCAATTCCGCCACCCCGGCACGTCTGATATTTTACACCAAGTTTCAACTTCTTTTTGAACCCCTTTTAGAATTCATTTATCATAAGAGTTAGGAGGTGAATATCATGAGGATTTTTGTTTTCGTGTTGGTGCTAATAGTTTCGGTGATCTTTGCCCTTCCAACTGATATTCTTCCGCCCCACCCACCGGGATTCTTTTTGGGACTTGGAGCCATTGGATTCTCTGCTGGGTGGTTTGAGATATCCACAAACCCGATAGCCGATATTTTGGGTTTTTACAACATGGGTGGAAGATTTTATCTCTCGGATCTCACAGTCGTAACGCTCAATGCCAATGTCTTCGATCCACAGCTTCTGTACGTTTACGCGGGAAACCCGTATCCAAGTCAGGGGGTCTACATATGGTATGCGAGCGGTTATATCCACAACGATACATTTTTCGGTAATTTGGTGTTCAAGAGCCACGGGGAATTTGCAGATGCTGGTGTTTACGGAAAATCTGATGAAGTCAGTGGCTACGTGCACGCACCTTTTATGAGGTTAGCAGAACAGGTGGGCTTTTTCCCAATGGATTTCTTGGAGCTATTTGGAGGAGTGGAAATGGGAATGGCCGTTGGCATTTACACAGGGGGAGATCTGGCTGAGTCAAGTGAGAATATCGATATAGAGAAATTCAATGAAGAGTTAAGGGAAAAAACGCTGTATTCTATAGCAAGAATGGGATTTAGGTGGTATTACGGTGACTTCGTTTTGGAACTTGGATACAGGTGGAAGCTCATTGAAAGTCCGTTGGATTTTGTCCAGGGATTCACGTTTGGCGACCAAGTGTACAACTATTACACCCTTTGGAAAAGATTGGCCAAGAATGGTGAGGAAATCGAGTGGAATATACCGTTCATAACCACTCCGTATTATTTGACGATATCAGCCAAGTTCTGAAGTTGGTATAATCGGTGCAAGGAAATTCGTGAAAGGGAGGTTGTATTGATGGAAGTGAAAGAGTATGTGAAGAGAGTAAACGATGCCGTTGAGTATTTGAAAGGAAAGATCTCAGAATCCCCAAGAATAGCGATAATCCTTGGATCTGGCCTTGGGGGCATTGCTGAAGCTGTGGAAGAACCCATTTCCATTCCTTACTCGGAGATTCCGGGATTCCCTGTTTCGACTGCTCCGGGTCATAAAGGAGAGCTCGTTTTTGGAAAACTTCACGGCAAAAGCGTCGTTTTAATGAACGGGCGCTTCCATTACTACGAAGGTTATTCCATGAAAGAAGTCACATTCCCGATAAGGGTATTTCAGCTCCTTGGGGTTGAGGTTTTGATAGTTACGAACGCTGCAGGTGGGCTTAACCCGGATTTCCAGGTAGGTGTTCCGATGATAATCGTCGATCATATAAACCTCATGGGTGACAACCCCTTGATAGGTCCCAATGTGGATGAGTGGGGACCACGTTTTCCGGACATGTCGGAAGCTTACGACAAGGATTTGGTGAAACTCGCGCTCGAAGTTGCTAAGGAGCTCGGTATCAAGGTCTTTCAAGGAGTTTATGTGGGGCTGGCGGGACCGAATTTTGAGACCGCTGCAGAGTATAGAATGCTTAGAAAATTAGGAGCCGATGCGGTTGGAATGTCCACAGTTCCCGAAGTGATTGTCGCAAAACATGGTGGGCTTAAGGTTTTGGGACTTTCTGCAATTACAGATAAAGGAGATCCTGATAACTTGCAGCCTTTGACAGCAGAGGAAGTTTTAGAGAATGCCGAAAGGGCTGGTAGGGCAATGGCAAAGATCATTTCGGAAGTCGTCAGGAGGCTCTGATGTATATGAAAAAAGCGCTGATATTCGCGCTTGCTCTTTTGACTTCGATCGCGCTCGCCCTCGACGTTGGGCGAGCGCTTTCTAAAGCTGAAGGTGGAAATCCTGCGCTTCCACCGATGCAGGTGATGCTTGTTGTGGATTACAACGCGCCCCTTCTCAACTTTGGAGGCGACAGATTTGTCCTTCCCCTCGTTAGGATGATGATGTCGGATTTATACGATCTGACCGACTTACTCTCAAAGGAGGCAAATTTGAAGGTAGTTTTGGCCGTATCTCCCACGTTTTTAGATCAGGTTAAAGCCTATTCCATCTCCGGGTACGATGACCTCATGCGCGAGGGATATTCCGGAGAGTTGCTTCACATCTTTTCACCCCCTGGATCTGCCAAAAGCCTGAGAGAATGGAACTTCAAATGGTTGCCACCGTCGATTAAAAAAGATCTAAATCCAAACGCCTCGATGAAGACGTTGGTAGCGCTTTACAGGATGATGGCTGCTTCCCTTCTGGGAAAACTGATAGCCATACATGAGTACGGAAAGTTAGAAGTGGCGGCTATTCCAGGATGCGGATGTGCTCTTTCGCTATGCCTATCACGGGGAATGGAGGAAGTAGTCGATGGTGAGCTGAGCAATGCCTATGAGGAAATATCCACTATTTTTGGCAGTGTGGAAGGTCTGTACCCGCCACTCTTAGATGTGTCTCCTACATTGATAAGAAAAGTTGCGGAAAAAGGCTTTAAATGGACTTTTGCACCATCGCTTGGACTTGCTGAAGTAATAACCTTTGCCGGCGTTAAAGTGATTCCCGTAAATGTAGATATTTCCAGGGCAATAGTGAACATCAAAAATGAATCTGACCTGGTTGAATTCCTATCAAGACTACATCGAATGCAAAGAAGCGGCGTGAAATTCTTGGCTATAAAAATAGATGCCATTGATTGGATGTTTTCGGATTTTGAAATCAAAGAGGGTATCTTGGAAGCTTTGGCTAAGGATGAATACTTAAGCATAGTTATGCCCAATGACGTGAATTCTAAAGGCAGCGGCGGGTTAATAAGCTCCTCTGAAGTTGGAAATGCCGCCGAATGGTTTTCAAAGGGAGCAGTTCTTAAAGGGTTTGAGAGGACTATAGGAGCCTTTGAAACTTATGAACGCGTTAAGAAATACCTGAGTGAGAGTATAAAGACAAGGCTCGTAAGGCTTTTGGGAAATCTCATGAATGTCGAGTTTTATAAAGCTCTTTCTGTGGGAGATGAAAGATCAATTAGGATTTTGGATGCTTACGACTACGCTATGAAGGAAGTCATAAAACTTTTGGGTGAGAATGCAGAAGGCTTTGAGAGTATAAAAACCGCTCTTCAAAAGGTCTATTATTTGAGAGTTGTTTACACGGACTTTGCGAACCTGAACGGAGTCGAAGATGAGGGTTATTGGAAGTACGCACAGAGGTTTGATGGAAAAGGTCTTGTGAAGTACATGAAAGTAGTTCCTGTAAACAGGGGCTTGGCCTTATCTGTCGCCTTTGGTAAGGAAGCGAGAAATTTCATAGGCAGCTCTTATTCTCTTTCTATAGTTTTGGGACAGCTTAAATTCAAGATTTACTTTAAAATCTGGGATGGGAAATGGTTTGTTTACAAAAAAGAGGAGGATAAATGGGTCTTGTATGAGATAAAATCTGATATAGGAAGCATTTGGGATGTCGTTGAATTGAATTTGAACGAAGTTGATTTTCCTATTAAAATAAGTCTCGCGTTGGAAGATACCCGAAGACATGTTGAAGTTGAGAGGATTCCCAAGAAAGGATTTTTAGTTGTAAACCGGGAATGAGACAGGAGGAGGTAAACGAATGGGAAGAAAATATTGTTCTTTTTGTGGGAGAAGCGAGGACGAGGTTGAAAGACTGATAGCCGGTCCGAACGCCTATATATGCAACGAATGTGTAGAGCTATTCTACGACCTGCTTCAGGCAGATAGAAAAGCGAGAAGGACGAAGGAGAAAAAGCTTCCATCTCCAGCGGAGATAAAGGCGGAATTGGATAAGTATATCGTGGGACAGGAAAGGGCTAAGAAAGTCCTCTCTGTGGCTGTGTATAACCATTACAAAAGGGTCTATTACGGCATTGACGTCTCAGATGTGGAGATAGAGAAAAGCAATGTTCTTTTGATAGGTCCAACCGGAACTGGTAAAACCCTTTTGGCACGAACATTGGCAAAGATATTGGATGTTCCCTTCGCTATAGCGGATGCAACACCGCTAACAGAAGCCGGCTATGTTGGAGAAGATGTGGAGAATGTCGTTTTGAGGCTTCTCGAAGCCGCTCACTTCGATGTCGAGAGAGCCCAGTACGGGATAATCTACATCGATGAGATAGACAAGATAGCAAAGAAAAGTCCGAATCCTTCGATAACGAGGGATGTTTCAGGAGAAGGAGTTCAACAGGCTCTGCTCAAGATAGTCGAAGGCACTGTAGCGAATGTGCCCCCTCAGGGCGGGAGGAAGCATCCCTATCAGGAGTTCATAAAGGTAGATACCACGAACATTCTCTTTATAGCCGGTGGGGCTTTTGACGGCTTGGAAGAAATAATCCTCCAGAGAATTCAGAGCAGCACGATGGGATTCGGCGTGGAAGTAAAGGGAAAGCACGATATGAGATTGGGAGAAATACTCTCTCATGTAACGCCAGATGATTTGGTCCAGTACGGACTCATCCCCGAATTCGTTGGAAGGTTTCCTGTCTTAGCCACTCTCGATGATCTAACCGTCGATGACATGGTCAGGATCCTCACAGAACCGAAAAACGCTCTTGTAAAGCAGTACAAGAAACTACTCGAAATCGATGGTGTTGAGCTGGAGATAGAAGAGAGCGCATTGAGGGCGATTGCCAAGAAGGCGATGGAGAGAGGTACCGGAGCAAGGGCACTAAAGAGTGTTTTTGAAGAAATAATGCTTGATGTTATGTTCCAAGCCCCGTCGATGAAGAATGTTGAAAAGATCGTGATAGATGAAGATGTGGTTTTGGGCAAAAAGGAGCCAATAATAGTTCTAAGAGAGAGCGCATGATTTCATCTCTTAGATAGTACCAAACTCAAAGCTGTGGTGAGTTTAAGCACTGTGTCGTTGAGTTTTCTGACTCTGTTGGCTAACACTACGGCAATTTCTCGCAAGATTTTGTAGGCTATTTCTGGATGCGCCTCTTTAAGTTCTTCGAGATCCTTGGCATCGAGCGTGTAGAAAACGCAGTCCGTTATGGCGGTTATGGTTGCAGACCGTGGGGCACCAGTTAGTAAAGACATTTCACCGAAAAAGCCCACCTGATTGGCGTCTAAAACGTCCATGGCTCTTTCCGCTGCTCCCCATCTTTCTCCTATCTTGAGAGTGAGGTTTCTTGTGATCTTAACGCGTCCACGTTCGAATATGTACATCGTAGGCCCCGTCTCTCCTTCTTCTATTATCGTATCGCCGGCACTGTAGGAGACTTTCTTCAGTCTCTTTTTTACTATCTCCAGTTCCGAATCGCTGAGAGATTTGAAAAGGGGAATCTCCTTTAAAGTCACCCTGATCACCCCATGTATACAAACAGAGTATCGTTTTCTCCTATGATGTATTCATCATCGGGATTCAGGTGTACGGTGTATTCTTTTTCTTCTCCGAAAAGATCTATTTCGGCTTCTTCTAACTTCTTCTTCAAAAATTCATCTATGGCCTTATCACCCGTTAGAATGTCTTCAATGGCAACTCTTCTTTTTTCCGAGACAACTCCTACGACCATGAGTCCCTGTTGCTTTCGGAAGCTTTCGAAGAGCTCTCCAAAGCTCTTCCCCACAAAGCTTCTCGGTATTGGCTTTACACCGAATCTTCCCTCTTTGAGGAGACTGGCTATAAAGCTGTGAAGTGCCGGTGAGAAGACGTAGCTTCCTATCAATATGGGGTTGAACTCGCCATATCCCACTATCTCGTCTGCTCCTGCTCTCAATAAATGCTTTACTTTTTCGTTTTTAACGACCTCAGCGACTATCCGTACCGTGGGATTTATAGACCTTATCGCCAGTATGGCAATGAGAGTTTTTTCGTCTGCCTCTTCCATTCCATGCTCTGTGTCTGAAAGGATTGCAACACATTCGGCGTTTTTCACCCCAGCCCTTCTCAAAACTTGATCTTTCGTGTAATCTCCCCTTACGAATCTCAAGTCCGCTTCGGGAAAATGTTCTTTCAATGATTCGAATTCGTCTTCTTCCATATCCGCCACCAGAACTATGGGTCTGTTTTCCAGTTTCGTCAGATTATCCAAAAGGATTAGGAGGTTTTCATTTCTTCCGAGTATGACTATATGATTTCTTTCTCTCACCTTTCCCAGCCCCTTCCTCTCGTTGAGCCTCATTTCCACCATGAAAGAAGCTATGCTACCTGTTATCATTGTGAAGAACGCCACTCCAACTATTATCGTGACGGCGCCGAATATCCTCCCGGTTTCGCTCTTGGGAACGATATCGCCGTAGCCCACAGTGGATATAGTTACGAGCAGCCACCAGAAGGCATCGGGGAGAGATCTTATCGGCGAATCGGGATACTTCCGCTCGATGAAGTAAACGGATATGCCATTGAACACCATTATGGATATCAATGCAAGAATTACCAAGGTCTTGGGGTTTTTGAAGAAATTTTTAAGCGTTTTCATAACGCTATCATTTTACCTCAAAAGCTCAGTTTGTAATCAATACCCACGTGGTAAATGGTGTTGAGAAGGAAGAGGTTGATGCTGAGGTTCCAAGGCGTATCGATTCTTGCCTTCAATCCTAAAAAGTTTTCATAAATATCGGGGAGCTGAGATTTGTATTCCGTGATTATGGTGGCAGGGCCTTTTGTTAAATTGAATATTTCAAAGGATGCGCTGAGTTTTTCTTTCCAGATGTTGATTTTGAGGGAAATAAGCGCGGCGTCGGGACCGTATTTGAAACCTATAGGGTATGAGTAGATGGCTCTTGCTGGGACTGGAAAATTGGAGAGGATGATATATCGTGTGTCGAATTTCAAATATGGCAGAAACATGTTGTACACCCATTGCGAGGTGTAGGAATAAGAGAGATGAAGGAGAATGTTGAAATCAAAGAAAGATAAGCTTTTGTAAATACCTGTACTGAGACCGTACGCTGAGGGTTTGACGTCTTCTTTTTCCGTGAGCGGCACTGCAAAATCGTCCAGTGCAAAATCGAAGTAAAAGTTCCAACCGGGAAGAAAAGTCCATGCCACCTGGAAAGAGCCGATAACATTTATATAAGCAGCATCGTAGAGGTTGTGCCATATCGTAACAGGGTTTAGTGAATAAATGTCGGGGACTTTTCCGCCGAACATTCCAAGTTCCCCTATTGCCCAAGTGAAATTCTTTAAGGGGTGAAATTCCAGCCTGTGGGCTACAAGAGTCTTGACTTTTTCGTCGTAAGGAACGATGTTGTCGGAATTTACAGGTTTAAACTCCTTCTGAACCTCATATTCCTCCGGGGTTAAAATGGGGTTTATCGATATCATATTAAACGTGTATTTGAACCAGTCGAAGGGTTTGAACTCGTACGTTAGATTGTCGAAATACGGCGGACTTGGAGATATCGAAACAGGGCAGACCCAATATCCCCAGCTTATCTTGGTCCTTCCAATGATCAACCTGTGTTCAGGTGTGTTGAAGGCGATGTAGGCATCGTAGGGGAAGCTTGAATCAAAGCTAACATAAGGACTTTGCGGGGTTATGATGGCTGTTGTGTCGGGCCATTTTAGAAAAGCGTTGTACGATCTTCTGACAAATAGTTCGAAGTGCAAAGCAGCGCTGTTCCCGCTGTAATGCAGAGTCATTTTCATAAACGGGGGCAAATCGTTGAAGATGTTCGTTGGTGTGGATCCATCTACAACTACGTTGTACCAGCTCGAAACAGGAGATGTATTCAGGTTGGTTAGGTAGAAATTCGGTGTTATATCAAACGAGAATACTTTTGGAGTCTCTTGAACAAATATTGGATATGTCATTTCAGGCACGGTGCCCTTTTCTATCGCTTCGTAGATAAGGCTGGGATTCGGAGTTTCTTGAAGGCTCAACGAGAAAGTCGCGGAAGCAATAAAAAACATGATGATGCCAAGGATTTTATGAGCCATCGTCTTCGCCTCCCCGAAAGAAAAGAAAGGGCCCTGCCGGGCCCATCTCAGGATAGATCCTCTATTATCTTCTGGATTCTCTTCATCTGAGCTTCTATAT
>JALWSA010000057.1:96830-117518 GCA_026993805.1 Thermotogaceae bacterium
ACGGACTCAGGAGCGTTTTTCAGGAATTTTTCATTGCTAAGCTTGCCTCTGAACATATTTGCGTCTTTTTCGAGTTTCTGATATTTCTTTTTCAATCTTTCGACTTCTTTGATGGGATCTATCAAATTTCCAAGCTCGACGAATACTTCGTTTGTGTTATCGACATAGGCGGTGGCAGAAGCTTTAGGACGCTCGGCTACATATTCTACAGACTCGACGTTTGCAAGATTTTTAATATACTCTTCCATCTCCTGCGTGAGTTTTTCTCCTTTTATCGCTACGGGTACTTTCTTTGACTGCGGGATATTCGTTTCTGCTTTTACATTCCTGATTCCACGTACCATTCCCATGACTTTCTCAAAAGCGGCTTCCTCTTCTTCGAAGACGAAATCCTCTCTGAAAGAAGGCCACTTTGCTACAGTGATGGATTCCCCAGAGGTCGGAAGCTTCTGCCAGAGCTCTTCTGTGAGGAATGGCATCATCGGATGCAGGAGTTTGAGGCTCTGATCGAGAACGAAAACGAGCACATTTTGAACGATTCTTTTGTCCTGTCCTTGGAGTCTCTTTTTCACAGCTTCTATGTACCAGTCACAGAACTCTTTCCAGAAAAAGTCATAAATGGCGTGTGCAGCTATGTTGAAGTCGTAGTTTTCAAGAGCCTCGGTCACAGCTTTCACGGTTTTTTCAAGGCGCGAGAGAATCCATTTATCCACTATTTTTAGCTTTTCAGGCTTTATCTCTTCTTTTTCGAAGTCTTCCAGATTGAGGAGAGCAAATCTCGTTGCGTTCCATATCTTGTTGGCGAACCTCTTGTAAGAGTCAAAGTACCTCGGATCGAGCTTTATATCCCTTCCCTGAGCGGCCAATATAGCGAGGGTGAACCTCATGGGATCCGCGCCGTACTCTTCTATGACCTCGAGCGGGTCTATGCCGTTTCCAAGGGATTTACTCATCTTCCTTCCGTATTTGTCTCTGACGAGCTGGTGTATGTAAACATGACTGAAAGGCTTTTCTCCCATGAACTCGTATCCCATCATTATCATTCTCGCTACCCAGAAGAAGATTATGTCAAAGCCGGTTACGAGGAGATCGGTGGGATAGTACCTTTTCAGATCTTCCGTTTCGTCGGGCCATCCAAGAGTGGAGAAGGGCCATAGAGCAGACGAGAACCACGTATCGAGGACATCTTCGTCCTGCTTCAGGTTGGTAGAGCCGCATTTTTCACACTTTTGGGGAGCTTCTTCAGAAGCCATTACATGTCCGCAGTCCTGACAGTACCAGACCGGTATCCTGTGTCCCCACCAAAGCTGTCTTGAAATACACCAGTCCCTTATCTCGTACATCCAGTTGAGGTAGACCTTCGTCCATCTCTCCGGAAAGAACTTTATCTCGCCAGTTTCAGCTGCTTTTATTCCCCTTTCTGCCAATGGTTTTGTCCTGACGAACCACTGCTCCATGATTCTCGGTTCTATCACGGTGTCACATCTGTAGCAGTGTCCGACAGAATGGACATAGTCCTCAACCTTTTCGAGATATCCTTCTTTTTCAAGGTCTTCCACGATCTTTTCCCTTGCTTCATATCTATCGAGTCCCGCGTATTTGCCGCCTTTTTCGTTTACTTTTGCGTCTTCCGTGAATATGTCTATCACTGGAAGGTCATGTCTCTGACCTATTATGAAGTCGTTTGGGTCATGTCCGGGTGTTATCTTGAGCGCTCCCGTTCCGAATTTCGGGTCGACGTACTTGTCGGCAATTATCGGAAGCTCCCTTCCAACGAGCGGCAAAATAGCAGTTTTTCCAACGAGATGTTTGTATCTCTCGTCATCTGGGTGTACCGCTATCGCGACGTCAGCGAGAATGGTCTCAGGTCTTGTGGTGGCTATGGTGATATAACCTTCCTCATCTTTCAAAGGATACTTTATGTAATAAAGTTTCCCTTTGTGCTCCTTGTGCTCCACTTCCTCGTCTGAAAGAACGGTCTTACATCTTGGGCACCAATTGACGATGTAGTTACCTTTATAAACAAGCCCTTTTTTGTAAAGCTCTACGAAAACCTTCCTAACGGCTCTGTTCAGCCCTTCATCCAGAGTGAATCTCTCTCTCGTCCAATCGACCGAAGCTCCAAGAGCCATTATCTGTTCTTTTATCTCATTTCTGTATTTGTTTGCCCACTCCCATGTCTTCTTTATGAACTCTTCCCTTCCTATTTCTTCTCTCTTTTTTCCTTCTGTTTGCATCAAGTATTTTTCTACGGCGTTTTGGGTTGCAATGCCCGCGTGATCTTCTCCGGGAAGCCACAGAACATCGTATCCCTGCATTCTTTTGAACCTTACCACTATATCCTGCAGGGTCATGTTCAAAGCGTGTCCCATGTGGATTCTTCCCGTTATGTTTGGGGGCGGGATGACAACCGAGAATTTCTTTCCCCTTCCCTTGGGAGTGAAATACCCCTTTTCAAGCCAGTATTCATACCACTTTTTCTCAATGCTTTTGGGATCGTATCTGGTCGAAAGCTGCATCACTTCACCTCCCATTTTCTGTGGATTATACAAAGCCTTTTGCCTTTTCACAAGGAAGGTTTTACCAGCTCTTTCTGCCCGTTGCGGGAAGCTCTCCCTTTTCCACTTTCTTTGCAAGGTCTATTAGCCAGCTCTCCGGTGAGAATATCAGGACTTTTGCAGAAGAGAACGGATCGTTTATGGCAACACCTTTTCCGAGTGGATTCAGTATGATGATGGATCTTTTAAGGATCTCTTTCCTTATCTCCTCTATGTCAAGGCTTCGCTCGGAGTTCCAGTTAAAGGATATCTCCTTACCGTAGAGGGGCCCTTCAGGTGAGAAAAAGGCCGTCTTGTACCCCATGGCCTGCAAGATTTTCATCTTCTCCTCGTTTTCCACCATAACGGGAAGGAACAGCTTCCTTGAGATGAGGGCTTTAACCACCTCAGGGGAAATCTTACCTCTTGCGTCCAAAATGGGGTATATCCCTGCATTTGCAAAGCCTTCCATCATGTACTCGATCACCTGAGCGGTTATATAGGGAGAACCTGAAAAGCGCTTTAAGGGATCCGAGTCGTCCCTGCTGAGGGTGTCCATAGTTCCGAAGACGATGGCTTTGACTCCCAATTTCTTCATCTTTATACCTATGGCTTCTGCAAGATCCCTTGCAAGTGTGAGGTTTCCGTTTGAACCCAGACACAGATTTGATACGTCTTTTACGATATCCCGGAGCCTTACGTCCAGAACCACATACCCTTCTTTCGGAATTATGGGAACGAAATCAATTAGCTTCCATCCGAAAGAGAGTGTCAAAACCGCCGTCAAGAATAGCATTGACAACTTTTGCAACACCGGAATCGTTGTTCGAGGGCGCGACAAACTTTGCCACCTCCTTGACCTTTTCCGTTGCGTTCTCCATTGCCACTCCAAAGCCAACTTCGGCTATCATATCGGCGTCGTTGTCGTTGTCTCCAAAAGCCACAGTCTCTTTCAAATCGAAGTGTAGCATTTCAGATAACAGTTTTAAAGCTCTGCCCTTTCCAACGGATTTCGGCACGAAGTCAAGGTACGTCGGAAACGATTTGAAGATTCTGAGATTCGTAAAGGCAGGAGAGAGCTCATCTCTTATTCTGTCGAGGGTCTCTGGATCTGCAATTGCGAGTATCTTTGTGGATCCTTCTTTTCTGACAAGGTCCAAAAGATCTTCCACCACTTTGTAATCCACACCGGAATGCCTGGCGTAAGCTTTTATCTCTTCATTATCTTCTTCTGAAATGAGTTCGTCTTTCACATAGGCCTGTCGATGAACTCCCTTTTGTCTGAGAATCTCTATAATCCTTGCCGATGTGGCTGGATCTATCTTTGTCTCGTACAAAATACCCTTTCCCGGTATGTAAAGCATTGCGCCGTTGTAAGCAATAGTTACGAATTCCCTACCAAAGTGCTCTCTTGAAAACTTCAAAATAGACCTGAGCATCCTACCGCTTGCAAAGATGACAAGACCGTCTTCAGCAGCCCGAAAAACTGCCTGTTTGTTTTCCGGAGAGAGCTTTTCTTCGTCGTCGAGGAGAGTCCCGTCAAGATCGAAAACGAAGACCATTTCTTCACCTCCTGCTCCAGATCTTCTCAAATATTTTCTCATAACTCTCAACTATCCGGGGATTGGATGTCAGAAAGATGATCTCGAAGTTTCTGTGAAGACCGGATTCGGTGAGATTTGCTGACCCTGTTATGAGCCATTTTCCGTCTACTATTATGAACTTGTGATGAAGTGTTGTGTCGCCGAAAACTTTTACCTTAAATTGGTCGAGAGGTTCCTTCAAGATGTGATCTTCATTCCAGTCGTCGAGGGCGAGCTTTATGTCGATTCCAAGTGAATGGAGATATTTCAAAGCTCCCAGTACGTTTCTGTCAGTAAAAGCGTAAACGGCTATTTTGACCTCTCTCTTTGCTTTAGAGAGGGTTTCCATGATTACGGATTCAAGATCAACAAAAGGTGAGATATAGAAGTTCCCAAGTGATGTTTTAAAGATTCCGGGCCCCTCTCTTTTCCAAAGAGCGTTATAGGCTGCCATCAGCGTGGCTATGGATTCTGGTTCGTCGAAGACGATGGCGTCGTTCAGGTCTTCGTGAAGGGAAGATCTGGTGAAGTTCATCGAGCCAATAACGGCGTAACCGGGTGTTACCAGAATCTTTGCGTGAAAAAGATAAGGGGTTGTGTCGAGTTTGACAGGTATTTTTGATGGATACTCTGCCATAGCGGCAAAAGATTGATCTTTCAAAAGTTCTATAACTCCATCGTCATCTATGGAAAGAGCGCATATGGAGGCCCACTGAGATGAACCGAGAACCATGTAGATAGCATCAGCCAGGTCGCCAGATTCGCTCGATACCACGAAAAAGGCAAAGGACGTTATATTTAAAAGCAAAAGGGGGACGATGAGCAGTCCCCCTCTGATCAATTGCAACAACTGCTATCACCCCAGCAAGTTCAGTACATTCGACATGTTGACCCTTGATTGAGCCAGAACACCGGTTGTCACATTTCTCAAGAGCTGTAGCCTTACCTGCTCCATCACACCTCTTGCCATGTCCATGTCTTCTATAGTGCTGAGTGCACTTGTGGTGTTGACTATTGCATTTCCTAAATTCTGCATGCCGTGCTCAAGCCTGTTGGTATAAGCTCCGATGTTGGCCCTGTTTTCCGAAATCTGGTTTATCATCTGATCGAGTGCTTCTACTGCTTGCTGTGCACCTTCCTGTGTAGTTATGTTCAGGTCGTTCAGGTTCACAGGTGTTCCTTCGACATTCGCCTGCAGGTTCTCTGGATTGACATTGGGTATTTCGACGTTCAGTGTCTGTCCCGAGTTAGGACCGATCTGGAACTGTCCGTTAAATCCCTGAAGAACTTTTATGGTGTTGTATTCCGTATTTTGCGCGGTCTGGCCTATCTGACTTCTGAGCTGTTCGAATTCTTCCTGAAGAGCGGCTCTTTCTTCTTCTGTCAGGGTACCGTTTGCCGCCTGTACTGCTAATTCCCTCATTCTCTGGAGATTTCCCTGTATCCCGGCGAGTCCGCCTTCTGCGGTGTTTAAAAGGTTTATTCCGTATGCCGCGTTATCAAAGGCTTTGTAAAGTCCACCTACCTGTGCTCTAAGTTTGTTCGCTATGGCAATTCCTGCCGCATCGAATCTGGCCGTTGGGATTCTCTTTCCAGTAGAGAGCTGCTGGAAAACATTCCTGAGGGAGTAGTTTATTCTCTCGAGTCGCGTCCATGCCCAGAGTCCGTTAATGGAGTTTATCCTCATACAATCACCCCCTCCATGGTCCTCGGTTTCATTATACACCTATGTATTATGACTTTTGAACCAGGGGGAAGGTTTTAAAATGAGGCAGAGTTTTTTGCCTTCGTTTTATGATTGCTGAATATCTCGGTGTTTATCAATGGTGATCAATTAGAAGCGAGTGTTATCTATGGTATAATTTGTAAACGAAAAAAAAAAAAGTAAACTTCCTTACAGATTGTCTGCTTTTTAAAATAAATTCAAGAGGGGAGGGATTTTCATGAAACTCTCGGCAAAACTTTTGCTGGGATTTTTGATCATCTCCGCCATAGTTTTGGTTGTAGGAATAATGGGAATGTTCAGTGTAAACAGGCTTGCTAAGTTCAGTAGAACCATTGCAGATGAAGAAATGACGAAGCTCAGGATAAACAGCGCTCTGTCAAGGACTATTATGAGCATTGGAGCGGATGCGAACTACCTTGCATATAGTGTTAAGGAAAAAGGAAGAGAGGAAACCTACAAGTCCATGGAAGAAGATATGAGTTTGGTAGAGCAAAGATTAAATGAGCTTGATAAGTATGATAAATCTAAAAAAGGAAACGAGATATGGAGCAAACTAAAACCTTTAGTTCAGGATTGGCTTAAGAAACTAAGAGTATATTTGGAAAAAATGCGAAAGTTCGATGATATGAAGATACTCGATCCCGATGATCTTGTTGAAGCAGCCTATAGTCATGAGAGGGATTATTTGAAATATGCCAAGAACTTATCTGAATATATGCATGGATTGAAGTCTGAGTTTACAGGTCAGCTTGATCCGACCAAAACGAATCTTTACAAATGGCTTAGCAGCTATAAAGCTGAAAATGAGGAATTGAAAAATCTAATGAAAGAAATGGAAGAATATCAAAAAAAGATACATGAAGGTGCTGCCAGAATAGTGGAGCTTGTCAGAGAAGGGAAGAAAGACGAAGCGGAGAAACTCTATCAGGAGGTTGTAGCTCCCAGCGTTAGCAAACTCAGTGGGGACCTTTACAAAATAAGAGATCTTGCCAGAGAAGCCGCTGCCAAGAGAAAAGAGGCCGTTCGAATGTTATCCGATCTTGATGACTTGATGGCAAGTATAAAGAAGCTTTCAAAAGAATTTGGAAAAGTGATAGACGATGTCTCTTCACAAAAAGCCAAGCAGCTGCAAGACGATGCAAGAGTATCGTCTCTGATTATGTTGGTAGCTGCTCTGGTAGGTGTTGCTGTTGCAATAATACTTGGAGTAATGATAAGCAGATCCGTCACAGTGAGAATAAACAAGATGCTCAAAGTAATAGAACAGTTTGCAAAAGGAGACCTGACAGTTGAATTCGACATAAAAGGAAAAGACGAGATAGCAAGCATAGGAAAGGCTTTAAACGAAATGGCAGAGTCTTTGAGATCGACTATCGACGATATGAAGTCTATGAGTATGGATATAACCGAGTTTTCTAAGGCACTTGATGAGTTCACCACAAGGCAAGCTGACAGCATATCGAATATGGCTGAAAGCGTTGAAAAGGTTTCTCAAAACGCACAGAACACTTCGGCTGCTGTTGAGGAAGTTACCTCCGGAATCGAAGAAGTGGCATCGAGCGCGCAGAACCTGTCCAACATGTCTCAGAGCCTGACGGAGTCTGCGGGTAATATGAACGCTTCGGCTGAAGAAGGAAGGGTTTCGCTTAGAAGAGTCATTGAGCTTATAAACGGTGTTGCAAATCAGGCTGAGAGCACTTCAGAGCTCGTTGATTATGTAGCCAAGGAGAGTCAGAACATTGGAGAAATAGTGGAGACCATCAATTCCATTGCCGAGCAAACTAACTTGCTTGCTCTGAACGCGGCGATAGAAGCCGCAAGAGCCGGGGAAGCCGGAAAAGGATTCGCGGTTGTGGCTGATGAGATAAGAAAGCTGGCGGAAGAAAGCAGAAAGGCCACGGAGAATATAAGTCAGATTCTGACACAGATACAGGAAGGCGTGATGAAGGCAAGAGAAGCCATGAAGGAAATGGTGGGTTCCGTTGAAGAGACGAGCGAGAGAGCAGAAGGTGCCATGCAGAAATTCCAGGATATACTCGACAAAATAAAAGACGTTCTTTCGATGACAGAAAACCTTGCAGCTACGGCTGAAGAGCAAGGAGCGGCAAGCGAAGAAATGGCTTCGGCGATGAACAACGTCTCCAATTCCGTGGTTGAGATAACGGATAGGATCAGCTCGATAACGGATAGAATGAATGAAATTTCGGATCAATCAACGGAGTTGAGTAAGAAAGGAACGCGACTCAGAAACATGGCAGAGAAATTGGCAGAGCTTGTTAAAAGGTTCAAGGTTTGAAGGCTTCTCGTCAGGCATGCAACGGAGGGTGGCAGTCTTGACTGTGAGCGATTCGGCGTGATAATATACTTCGGCGGGTCGGGGAGTAGCGCAGGTGGTAGCGCGCCTGCCTTGGGAGCAGGAGGTCGGAGGTTCAAGTCCTCTCTCCCCGACCAGCCAGGACGAGCGGGCGTAGCTCAATTGGTAGAGCATCGGCCTTCCAAGCCGAGGGTTGCGGGTTCGAGTCCCGTCGCCCGCTCCATCTTTTAAAATATAGAGCGAGGGTCTTTGAGAGGATGCGCCCGTAGCTCAACAGGATAGAGCATCGGATTTCTAATCCGAGGGCTGTGGGTTCGACTCCCACCGGGCGCGCCAGATGTGGTGGCCATAGCTCAGCTGGTAGAGCGCCTGACTGTGGATCAGGTGGTCGTGGGTTCGAATCCCACTGGCCACCCCAGCTACGCGCGCCCGTAGCTCAACTGGATAGAGCGTCGGACTTCGGATCCGATGGTTGCGGGTTCGAGTCCTGCCGGGCGCGCCAGTGCCGTTTTTAAAACTCAATGGCGTTTCCATCATAACAATAAAGGGGGTAAGAACATGGAAGTTTTGAAAGTCGCTTCAAACTCGAACCCAAACAAGGTAGCAGGAGCACTTGCCGGCGTAATCAGGGAAACGGGAAGAGCGGAGCTCCAGGCCATAGGTGCCGGAGCTGTTAACCAGGCCATAAAGGCCATTGCCATTGCAAGGGGTTATCTGGCTCCGAGTGGTATCGACCTTGTCTGCGTTCCTGCTTTCACGGATGTCGAGATTGACGGAGAGAAGAAAACGGGTATAAAGTTCATTGTCTTTCCGAGAGAGTGAATTCAAAGGCCCCGCCAAGTGCGGGGTTTTTGTTTTTGTTAAGGGGTGTTTGTCTTGAGACCGGGCAGGTTTACAGCTGTTCTTCTTGCGGTTAACATTTTGCTCTTCATCATAATGGAAATAACGGGACTTTTTGGTCTCGGAAACCTGAAGTATGTGATCTTCGGTGCTCAGTTCGGACCGCTTGTGAGTCAAGGAGATTGGTTCCGGCTCATAACTGCAATGTATGTTCACGGCGGTTTGCTCCACCTGTTTTTCAACATGTACGCGCTTTACTATCTTGGAACGATAGCAGAGCAGCTCTACGGTGAGTGGAAGTTCTTTGCGCTTTACACGCTTACGGGCGTCGTTGGAAATCTTGCGTCCATGCTCTTTTATTACGGTTCGATCGTTTTGGGTGCGAGTGGGGCGCTCTTTGGGATGGCCGGAATGTTGGTCGTGGCGGGTTTCAGGTCTGAGACTTCCTATTACATGAGAAACATCTCGATCAGTCTCATTCCGATGATCCTTTTCAACATAATCTACGGCTTTATCCCAGGAAGTCATATAAACAACGCTGCGCACCTTGGAGGATTTCTCATGGGGCTTCTTCTTGGCTGGCTTGTTCCTTCGTCTCCATATTCTTATTACTACTCTGCTTCGGATATGCTAAAGCAGCTCTTTTCAAGGCAGCTTTGGACGAATCCATGGTACAGGCGCCAGAGACGCGAAATCTTTTGGGTTTTGCTCGGAGCGGTGGCAGCTGTTTTGACCGTTCTCTCGTTTTTCCTTCTCATCTTCTCTGATCTTAAAATCCTTCAGGGGTGAGGCATATTGCCTGTCGGTTTGGAGTTCAGATACTCCTGTATCAATTGCCATGGGCCTAATACGGATTTTCGTAACACAAAGGGACTCCCATGTCCTGTTTGCCTTCCAGATGAGTCTCAAGATCCCATTTCTTTTCTTGTGAAAACCAAAAATCTCAAAGGTCTTGGCAAGATAGCGGATTTCAAAAAGAGGTTTGCGGATTTTACAGAGTTTTTTAAAGAAAAGTTCGGTTCTTATCCGACGGGTTTTCAACGACTCTGGATTAGAAGGTTTTTAATGGGCCGGAGTTTCACAACAGTTGCTCCAACGGGATCCGGGAAGACCACTTTTGGACTCGTGACTGCCATGTGGGTTGAGAGAAAGGGCGGAAGGGCGGTTTTGATATTTCCAACTACTATTCTGGTCCGCCAGATTGTGGAGAAATTGCAGAATCTTGGGGTGAAGAGCGTATTGGGATACCATTCGAAGCTAAAGAAGTCAGAGAAAGAAGAAGTTCTTCAAAGGATAAAAAGGGGCGATTTTTCCGTTCTTGTGATCTCTTCTCAGTTTTTAGCGAAAAACGAGAAGCTCTTTGAAGGTTTGAGTTTTGATTTCGTGTTCGTGGACGATGTGGATTCTGTTTTGAAGGCATCGAAGAACATCGAAAGAATATTGAAGCTTCTGGGATTTTCTGAAAGCGATATTCAAAAGGCGTACAGAAGGATCTTGGGGAAGGAAAAAGAAGAGCTTGAGAGAAAGCCAAGCGGTGTTTTGGTGGTTTCTTCCGCAACCGCCCGCCCAAGGGGATTGAGACCTTTACTTTTTCGCGAGCTCCTGGGGTTCGATATAGGAAGTCTTGTGGTTAGTAGCAGGAATGTTTTGAATGTCCGCGTCAGAAAGCGAAATCTGGGAACTCTTGGAAGGCTGGTCGAGCTGTTAAAGGACGGAATTCTCGTTTTTGCAAGAAGCACCGAAGAAGCAAAACGGATCGAGAGCTTTCTGGAAGGTAAAGGGATTAGGGTTTCGTTTGTTGAGAAGGGGCAGGAAGGCTTTGACGATTTCGTCGAAGGGAAAGTGAATGTTCTCATAGGCGTTAGCGCGTATTACGGAAAACTCGTAAGGGGAATAGATCTTCCAAAGCGCGTGAAATTCGCGATTTTCTATGGGACCCCCGTTTTCAGGTATCCGGTGGCGAAAGAAAAAGCTCCAAGGTTCGTTATGAAAAGGGTTCTGGAAGTTCTTTCAAAGGAAGAGCCGCGACTTAAGGGGCTTATAAGGGAACTCGAAAGGGCAAAAGATCTTGCGGCTTTCAGGCAAAAGATAGATGTAAATGATCAGGTGTGGGAAAGAACGGCAAGAGAAGCTTTTTCAAGGTTTGTTATAGAAGACGGTGAGCTCGTGCTTCCGGATGTTCTCACCTATATTCAGGCTTCTGGAAGAACTTCGAGGCTGATGAGATGGGGTCTCACGAAGGGTATATCGATTCTCATGGAAGAAGACGAAGCTATCTTCCAGATTTTGAGAGAACGTCTTGAGTGGCTAACAGAAGAAGAGTGGAAGGATTTCCAGGAAGTCGATTGGGAGAAAGAGATAAAAGAAGTTGAGCTTTCCAGAGAGCCGAAGGAAGGCGACGGTGTGCAGACAAGATCCGTTCTATTCGTGGTTGAATCTCCAACGAAAGCCCATACGATTTCGGGGTTTTTTGGACGGAGCTCTTCGCGGAGGTATGAGGGTCTTTCTGTTCACGAGGCGGTTTTCGAAGGGAATGTGGTTCTTTTCACGGCGAGCAGGGGTCATGTTTATGATCTGGTGACGGACGAAGGATTTCACGGTGTCAAAGTTAACGGAGGATTTGTTCCGGTTTACGGTCCCATAAAAAGATGCAGGAGCTGCGGGTATCAATTCACAGGAGATTTGGATAGGTGTCCAGTATGCGGATCTGACGATATAGACGATAAGTCAAAGGTTTTGAAGAGTTTAAGAGATCTTGCGATGGAAGTTGACGAAGTGGTGATAGCCACAGACCCAGACACCGAAGGAGAGAAGATCTCCTACGATGTATACCAGCATCTCGTGCCGGTGAATCCGAATATAAAGCGTGTGGAGCTTCGAGAGATAACGCGAAGTGAATTTAAAAGAAAATTTGCTTCTCCAAGAGCGTTCGATGAGGACCTGGTGAAAGCTCAGGTCGTAAGAAGGGTGCAAGATAGGTGGGTTGGTTTTGAGCTTTCGAGAAGGGTTCAGGACAGGTTTAAGTCAGGTACACTTTCTGCGGGAAGGGTTCAGAGCACAGTTCTTGGCTGGATTGTCGAAAGGGAGAAAGAGTATAGGGAAAGCGAAAAAGAGTTTACTTCTATTACTTTTGGCGGAAGAAAAATAGAAGTGGAAGGAAGATTCGATGTTGACAAGGTGGAAGTGATGAGTGTCGAAGAGAGCGTTGAGAGCATTCCACCGCTTCCACCATTCACGACGGATACAATTCTCTCCGAGGTTTCCAGAAAGATGAAACTTTCCGTTGGTGAGATTATGACAATCCTTCAGGATCTTTTCGAACTCGGTTTTATCACCTATCACAGGACCGATTCTACGAGAATTTCTGTGGAAGGAAGGAAACTTGCTGAGAGGATATTCGAAAGAATGGGGCTCGATATCTTCGAAGGAAGAAGCTGGGCTGAAGGGGAAGAAGGAGCACATGAGGCGATAAGGCCTGCCAAAGCGGTCTCACCTGAAGAAATAGAACAGATGATGGAAGAAGGTTTGATCAAGGATATAACCAGAAGACATATAAGGGTCTATGAAATGATCTACCGAAGATTTTTGCAGAGTCAGGCAAAATCCCCGGTGGCAAGAAAACAAAGGGTGTCTATCAAGATCGGAGATGTTCTGATCGAAGATGAGACTATTGCCGAAATAGTTGATCACGGTTGGGATCAGATCGTACCCTTGGATACTTTCTCCTACCATTTGGGAGAATATCCAGTGGAAGAATTGAAAGTTTACAAAAAGCACACCAAAGCGCTTTACACTCAAGCCACTCTTATATCGGAGATGAGGAAAAGGGGAATCGGAAGGCCTTCGACTTACGCGAAGACGGTGGAAGTACTCTTCAAGAGAAAATATGTCTTTGAAGACAAATACGGAAGACTCTGGCCTACGAAACTTGGAAGGATGGTTTACGAATTTCTCAAATCAAAATATGAAAAATTTATGAAGGAAGATACCACGAGAAAATTAGAAGAGACGATGGATAGAGTAGAAAAGGGCGAAGAATCCTATGAGAAAGTTCTGAGAAAGATGTACGAAGAGATCAAGGACCTTGACTGAGATGATATAATCCTTCAGATACAACAAAGGAGGGAGATGTGTGAAAGAGCTAATCGTGAAAGAACTCTTGAATGCTGATAGAGTTCTTGTTGTTGGACATATAATGCCGGACGGTGATGATATATCTTCAGTGCTGTCTCTTTCGATCGCTCTCAAAAAGCTCGGTAAGGAAGTCGTTTCGGGAATAGACTGGAAGATACCATGGATTTTCGAAGATTTAGAAGAAGTAGAGGAGATCGTGGACTACGAACGTTTCAAAGAGATGAATTTTGAGCCCGATTTGATGGTCGTTGTCGATGTGTCCTCACGCGATAGGATAGGGGATTTTAAGGAATTGATAGGAAAGATCAAAACGGCCGTTGTAGATCATCACACCACCCACGATCATTTTACGGACATATGGTGGGTCGATCCTTCGTACGGTGCGTGTGCGCAGATGATCTACAAGATAAACAAAGAGCTGGGAGTGAAGTACGACGAAAGACTGGCGACCATAAATCTTATGGGGGTTTTGACGGATACGGGATTTTTAAGATTTCCCAACGCGGATGAAAGGGCTTACAGGGATGCTACGGAGCTCGTATCTCTTGGCGGGAAACCTTACAAGATCTCTCAAATGATACTTGAGAACAAGCGTCTTGAGCAGTTCAAGCTCTTCGCCGAAGTTCTCGAGAATCTAAAGATAGAACTCGATGGGCTCCTTGCCTATTCGTATGTCAGCCAGGAGATGTACAAAAAGCATGGATGCACGGACGAAGATAGCTCGGGATTCGTGAACGAGATAAGGAGTATAAAGGGCGTTGAAGTTGCGGTGATGTTCCTTGAGATAAAGCCTGGTCTTGTGCATGTTTCCATGAGGAGCAAAGAATGGTTCGATCTTGCCGAATTTGCAAAGAAAATCGGCGGGGGCGGACATCCGCGGGCGGCGGGTGCAACGGTAGAAGGCAAAAAGGTAGAGGATGTTGTGAAGGAGGTTGTGCCGCTTTTGAGGCAAGAGATAGAAAAGGAGCTCAAGAGGTGATGATATGAAGGTTGTCGGAGTCGATCTCGGAGGTACGACATTCACCGTGGGACTCGTGGAAGAAGGAAAGGGAGTTGTGAAGAAAGTAGAAGATCTGACGAGGGTGGAAGAAGGTTTTGAGAAGGTTACGGAGAGGCTCGCGCAAAGGATAAACGAAGTGAAAGACGATGCGGTGGCTGTGGGTATTGGGGCGCCTGGATCGATTGTCGATGGCACTGTAAGGTTCGCCCCGAATTTTCCAGGATGGATAGATGTTCCTTTGGGAAAGAGAATAAGCGAGCTAACAGGACTTCCTGTCTACGTTGAAAACGACGCCAACGCGTTTGCACTGGGAGAGAAGTGGTTCGGTGCTGGGAGAGGAAAAGAGCACATCGTCGCTTTAACACTTGGAACTGGCGTTGGGGGAGGAGTCATAACTCATGGCATACTTCTTAAAGGGTATCTCGGTATTGGGGCGGAGCTCGGTCATGTGATAATCCAGCCAAACGGTCCGATCTGCGGATGCGGGAATTACGGGTGCCTTGAGACACTGGCTTCTGCTACGGCTATCGTGAGAATGGCAAACGAAGGAAGAAAGAAATACCCGGATTCTTTGATCTTTAAGCACGAAGAAGTGACAGCCAAGATTGTGATGGATGCCGCACGCGAGGGAGACAAGCTGGCGCTGAAGATCAGGGATAGGGTCGTGGAAGCTCTCGCGAGGGCCATAGCAGGTTTTGTTCACATTTTCAACCCCGAAGTGGTAATAATAGGAGGTGGAGTAGCAAGGGCGGGAGATGTGCTCTTCAAGCCGTTGAAAGAAAAGGTAACGGAATTTCTAATGCCAAGCTTTGTTGGGACATTCGAGATTGTAAGAAGCCCACTTCTTGAGAATTCCGGCATACTGGGAGCCGCTTCAGTGGCTCTCGAGGAGTTGGAGTGGAGGTGAGGGAATGAAGAAGATAAAGATAGTGGTGGACAGCACATCCGATATTCCCGAGGATATGATGAAAGAGTACGACATCGATGTCGTGCCCCTTTATGTGATATGGCCTGATGGGAGCCAGGAGAAGGATACGTTCAAGGAAGCTGAGAAAAGGGAGTTTTATCAAAGGCTTTTAGAGAATCCTGAAATTCCAGACACTTCTCAGCCAACTGTAAAGGACTTCGTAGAGAAGTACAATGAGATAAAGGCTCAGGGGTACGACGAGATACTGGTTCTCACTATTTCCACCCAGATGTCTGGGACCTACAACAGCGCCACTCTGGCGGCAAAAGAAGTTGACATCCCGGTCTATGTATTCGATACCCTTAGGGCTTCTGCGATAGTGGCGCTTATGGCAAGAACAGCAAGGCTTCTGGCAAACAAAGGTTACGACAGCGGAAAGATCATTGAGATAATGAAGCAAAGGTTTGAAAGGCACGATTACGCTGCAGTATTTTATGTCTCAAATTTCGATTATCTTGTCAAGGGAGGAAGAATCAGCAAGTTTCAGGGATTTCTGGGCACTATGCTCAGAATGAAGGTTGGGGTTTACATCAGGCAGGACGGAAATATGGAGCCGTTTGGAAAGGCAAGGGGAGTTAACAAAGCCATAAAGATGATTCTTGACAAGGTTAAGGAGCTTGGTTTCAAGGAAGGGGAAAAGGTTAACGCCATGAAGATAACGGCGGGTGCGGATGACGAAGCTGATAAACTCTGTGAAGAGACCATGAAGGTTTTCGATGTTGTTTATTGCAACAAGGCTCTTACAGCTAAGGTTATAACGAAGCATGTTGCACCCGGTATGGTTGGGCTTGCACTCGAAAGGTACAGTCCGGACGATTGAAAAAGGAGGTGAAACATAGAAAGTGAGCTTCAAAAAAGATTTCCAGTTCTTTAGATTTGCATCGTATGGTTTTCTGAAAAATCTCAATTTTTACGAGCCTTTCTTCATCTTGTATTTTAGGTCGCTCGGCCTTTCTTTTTTACAGATAGGCTTTTTGTTTTCTATTTCCGAAATTGCCACGTATCTCCTTGAAATACCCACGGGAATAATCGCAGACCTTTACGGCAGAAGGAGATCGATGGTCTTTTCGATGAGCTCTTACATCGTAGCTTTTCTTGTTTTTTACTTTTTCCCAAGCTTTTGGATGCTCGCACTCGGAATGGCATTGATCGCTCTCGGAGATACTTTCAGAACGGGGACGCACAAAGCAATGATATATGAATACCTCAAGATAAAGGGAATATACGACCTGAAGGTTGAGTATTACGGTGCCACGCGCTCTTTCTCACAGCTTGGTTCTGCAGTCAATGCAATTTTATCTGCCATCGTCGTCATATTCACCAAGAGCTACCGGAATGTATTTTTGTTCGCACTAATTCCTTACACCTTAAATCTCATAAACCTTGCCACATATCCCAAAGAACTTGAAGGTGAAGTCGCTTCCAAAAAGAAGACGAGAAAAGCGGCACTCCTGGCTTTCCTTGGAATATTCAAGAGCTGGACGACTCTAAAGCCAATAATAAACAGCGCGCTCTTTGACGGAAGCTACAGTCTTGCAAAAGCATATTTGCAGCCAATACTCAAAGCCATGGCGCTTTCGATGCCAGTGTTTTTCCACCTTTCCGGTGATGACAGAACGGCTGTCGTTGTCGGAGTGGTTTATTTCCTTATATACATGATGACGAGCACGGCTTCTCGTAATTCTGGAAAGTTCGTAAAGAGAGTGAAGAGCATAGAAATGGCTGTAAATCTGACATTCCTTGCAGGAGCACTGTCTATATTGCTCTCAGGCTTTTTCCGCTCGCTGAATCTCTCGATTCTCTCGGTTGTTGTTCTGATAGTCATCTACATACTCCAGAATCTGCGAAAACCGCTCATGGTGGCGTATATAAGTGAAAAGGCACCATCTTCTGCTCTTACCTCAACGCTTTCCGTTGAATCCCAGATAAAGACATTCTTTACGGCTTCTATGGCTCCTGTTCTTGGAAAGATCGCCGATGTTGCAGGGGTCGGATGGGCACTTTCAACGCTTGGCGCGATCATGCTTTCGCTTTACTTTGTCCTGAAGGCTAAAAACTCCTGAGCGCGTCTCTAAAGCCGCATAGCTAAACCATGTTGGAATCAAATCCAAGGGGGGGCGAAAGCCCCCTTTTGATTTTGTATACGGCTGATTTGAAAGAGAAGAATAGCTTTGCGCCTAAGGGAGCTTTTGTTTTGCAACGCGGGGGTGGGCACTGAAGAAAGCGCGAATCACAACTTGCAGGGGAACTCTCATGTTTTTTGGTGGCGATGAGAGAAGAGATGTTGAGCGCACAGAAAAAAGCTGTTGCGGCAAAGAGAAATTCAAATCGTTTCGAGAAAGGCGAGACGCTGTCAACACAATTAGGATTCTAAAGAAGAATTGAGATTGCTCTGAGATTCTATTTGGCGATGTAAAAAGACTTGAATCCACTCTGAATCATCGGATTTCTGGCAAAACAGATGGCAGATTATAGATGTGATCATATTTATAACCACAATCCAAGATATATGCGTGTATATCTAAAATAATAGTGATCATAATTATAATCATATGCTTAGATATCGATGGTATATCTCAATCTGTGGGGGTTTTTAGTACTGGAATCACATGCAACGTGGGGGTATCTTAGCAATTGGGAGGGTTGAAATCTGATCTGCTTTTGATTTTGGAGATGGAAACTGTGTTGGGGCAAAATTGGGCTGAAGATTTTCGCATTCGTTACAAATGGGTTTTTCTTGAAAAGGGTAATGCAAAGGAAGTTTCTTTGGCCTGGGTATTGAGAATGGATATAAAAGGACTTGTGATTGTGAGTCGTGCGAGAAGGTCCCCGGTGCTTGTTATTAAGCTGGAGATGACATAGGATAAAGAAGCTCGTTGAAAGTTTGGTGAAGAAAACGTCTGATTAGATAAGGGTAAAAGGATACGTGGAAATAGACAAAGATGAGCCGGAAGGTAATAGAGCTTGAATGGCTTTCTGGGGCATGAGAGTAAATATACTGGCCGAAGCGTTTGGAGACGAGCACAGAGAAGAAAGCGTTTTTATATAAACTGCTCCTTTTAATGTAGTCCTATTCATATCCCGCGAAAATCCGCTTTACAAGCCGGATTTCGCTTCCTTGTCGTAAAATGTATCTTTTACGACATACGGCAAAGAAAAGATCAGGGGTAAGTTTTTATACTCGCGGGTATAATACTGGTGAGTATAATACTGAGTGGTATAATAATAGCAAGCATAAAATGTTCAGGGGGAAAGAGCGTGAAGTTCTACGACAGAAAAAAGGAGCTTGAATTTTTCAGAAAGCTGAAGGAAGTCAAAGGTAAATATTTCGTGGTGATGTTTGGAAGGAGAAGGGTCGGGAAGACGACATTGATAAAGAAGGCTTTCGAAGGTGCTCAGGCCTTTTATTACTTCGTGGAAGTAAAAAAAGAAGAGACGCTTTTGATGGATTTGAGCCTTTCTTTTGCAAAGAGCATCTATAGAAGCTGGTATGATCTCTTTTCCGATCTCTTTCAAAAGTATGACTACATTGTGTTTGATGAATTCCAGAATTTCCACAGGGTGAGCCCGAGTATTCTTTATGCGTTTCAGCATGCATGGGACGAGTGCAAAGCGCCCACAAAGCTCGTAGCGATAGGCTCGTATGTTGGGTTGATGAAAAACATCTTCATGGATGAGAAAATGCCGCTTTTTGGCCGGGCCGACAGGATAGTAAAGGTAAAAGAGTTTCCACTGGGAGAAACTCTCTTCATGCTCAGGGATTTTGGATACGAGACAGAAGAAGCCTTCCAGATATACGCTATGGTAGGTGGGGTCCCAAAGTATCTATGGCTTTTCAAGGATAAAAAGCCTATCAGGGAGCTGATCTACGACATTTTCATCGATGAATTCGCCCCGCTCAGAGAAGAAGCAAGGAATCTTCTCATATCCGAGTTCGGATCGGAGCACAAAACATACTTTTCCATCCTGCAGGCCATAGCGGGCAAGATGAGATCTGTCTCGGAGATCTCAAACCTTTCCGGAATACAAGTCACGAAACTCTCCAAGTATCTGAACGAACTTTCCGAGATCTATGAGATTGTGTTGAAGGACCGGCCAGTCCTTTCAAACGAGAAAAGAAGCTACAGGTACAGGATCGCCGATTATTATTACAATTTCTTCTTCAGGAATATCTACAAAAACTACTCCATCATGGAATATGCCCCGTCAAAAGCTCTTGAGATCATCTGGAACGGCTTTAACCAGTACATGGGCTTTCAGTTCGAAGAGATATGCAAGAAATTTTTGATGGAGAATCCAACCGTTTTTGGATTTACTCCAAAGGTCATAGGAAAGCACTGGGGAAAGGTTCCGCACAAAAGGAATGAGTCTTACGACATAGACCTTGTTGCCTACGATGAAGAGAATGTCCTTTTTGGAGAGTGCAAGTGGACAGGCAAAAAGGTGGGAGTGCAGGATTACAGAAAGCTTCTCCTCCGGAGTGAGTATGTGAACGCCGGAAAGAGAAGGAGAATCTACGCGATCTTTTCAAAGAGCGGCTTTGATGAAGAGCTTTTGAGAATGAAAAATACAAATCTTTATCTTCTCAACCCGGAAGATATGGTAAATACGTATAGGATATTAGAATAGAATGTAATCTGTTAACCAAGATGTCTTTTTTATGACAACAGGAAGTTCCCTTCTTCTATTATCGTAGTATTATCAGCGGTTACAGTTGGATTCTTAATGACCATATCGAGATGAATTCCCGCTTTAACTTTCCCGCCAAATGTGCTGTTATCTCCCAAAGCTATATGAATTGTATGAAAAGCTTTTTCATCTTCCAAGATGTTCCCAATTACCTTGGCGTTAGGATTTGTTCCTATACCAAATTCAGCAATGTTGAAGGCTTCTTTAGTTTCTGCTGATTCTAAGATTTTTTTGAACATGAACGCTTCTTCTCCGCCATTTATCTCAACGGCATAGCCATCCTTTACCACAACTTCAACAGGATTTCTAAGCTTGCCTATGCTTGCAATACTCCCATCAGCTATGATTTTACCGTTGGCAGTTCCTTCGACGGGTGCTATATATATCTCTCCGGCAGGGAGGTTTCCGAAATCACCTTTGTTATGCAGAAGGCCATTGTCAAGTATAAATTTACGTCCTTTTATGCTAAAGCTGATATCTGTGCCCATCTTTGTTGTTATACGAACCTTCTCTTTACCCTCAAAGAGTTTTGAAAGCTTCTCATTGAGCTGCTTTACATAGTTGAAATCGGTTGACAGAGCCTCCATGAATATGTCAATAGTTATACCAGGCATTGTGGCACCTCTAGCACCACATTGAGAGGCATCTTTTCTTGCTTGCGTGTGAGAAAGGCTATATTGGGTTGGCGCTACATACACATCAGAATTTTTCCACAACTCGGCAATAGCCTTAGGAGGCTCTTCACCATGATGGGCCCTTGGCTTCATGACAGTGATAATGGTTTCTGCACCTATTCTTAATCCTTCTTCGAATATGGCTCGAGCGATAATTTCAGTTTCAGTATCTGTTATTATCAAAAACAGCTCGTTTTTTTGGACATTAAGGCATTTCTCCACGA
>JALWSA010000057.1:117528-119226 GCA_026993805.1 Thermotogaceae bacterium
TTCTTGCTGATTCCTTTAGTTTTTCGTTCATTGAAAACACCTCCTAACTATTTTGTTGAAAAAGGGAGAGGGGGAAAAGATAGGAAATTTTCCCCTCTCCTCGAAAAAATCTTTTATTTTCCCATGGCGCGGGCAAGTTCTGCGAGCTCAGGGTGTACTACATACCCTTCTTCCATGAGTAGTTCGTCATCTAACCAGACGGTCGAATTGAGGCATATACCATCCGCATGTGAGACAGCCTCTCCTAATTTTCCTTTAAACATGGGACCTTGATATCCGAATCCCCACTCTGTCGATCCCCACACTCTTTCATCTTCCGTACATAGACCGCTAAGTTTTGCACCAGGGTTGAAGCCATAGCATACATGAGCTAAATAGTACATTCGCGGATCATCAAGTTTTTCAAGCCATTTTCTTACAAACTTAGCTTCTTCCTGTCCGTTAATTTCAACAATTTTTCCCTCTTTTACGACGAGTTCTATGGGATGTGAGAGAACACCTAAATCAGCGTCTCCTCCTCCTGAAAATGAGCCATCGAATACAATAACGCCATTTATACTTTCTTCTAACGGTGCCCAACCAATTTGGCCGAGAAGAAAGTGAGCTCCTGGTGTATCTGCTCTAAGTTCATTGGTAACAGGCCTTTCAGGAACGTTTTCGAAAGAGACATCGGTTCCGGCAGGAGTAGTTATTCGCATCTTTCTGGCTTTTTTCGTCAACTCTACGACTTTGTTTTGGAATTTTTCTTGAAGCTCTATATCCACACTGGCTATACATCGAGTTATCCTTTCACGATCCAGACCACCTATAAACAAGTAACGAGTTTTTCCATTGTTCATAGCTTTGGTCCACGCGCTATTGTATAAAAGCCATTGGTTGTTCAATTCAATCCAAACGTCAGTTGCGGGTATCGCTTCCATAAGTGACGAAGGTAAGTATTTTTCGCCTACTTCGCCATATCCTTTTGGTGTGGAATGCCAAGCCACCATGACTTTCGCACCAATTGCTTCGGCTGCTTTAGCTATTTCCTCAGCCGGTTTAAAATCCATGATAGAGTCGATTGTTATTAAAACACTTTCGCCTTTTTTAACACGACAAAGTTCTTTCACCACAATATAAGCTGCTTTTGCAACTTCAAAATCAAGTGATTCTGCCATAGATAGACACCTCCTATTGAGCTTTTGATTAAATGTCATCAAGAAAATCACTTAAGGCTTTTTCAACAAGAGAGAAGTATCTTTCGTCACCATGAAAATACATTTCAAGAGCCGTTTGTATATTTTCTTTAATTTCATTAAATTTTGGGTGCTCAAGATTTTCACAGATTTTTATAGCAATTTCCATAAGTCTAATGATGGCGTATTCTGGTGGCTCATTTATTGAAGTGTGAATGGTTGTTAGAATGAATCCGAGTAAGTTCTTCAGAACGGCAACTTTGTGACTTTCAGTTTGCAATTTATTAACTTCTGTGGGTTTTTCCATATGTATTACATCGTCTCGCCTTCTGGGAGCAGGAGGAAGTTTTTTATAATGTCCCAATATGACTAGTATTACAGGTTCATGATATTCTGGCAGAGAAAGCACTTCGGACAAAGCAGTTTTGTCAAAGGAAGTGACAGGGCAAGAACCTACATTCATTTCGAAGGCACGAAGCATCATGTTTTGACAAGCCATTGCTACGTCCATAAGCGCATAATG
>JALWSA010000058.1 GCA_026993805.1 Thermotogaceae bacterium
GAATATGTCTGCTATTTCAGCAGCTCCGGCAACCTTTATTCTTGAGATCAAATTCTTGAAGCTATTTTTTAGAAATTCTCTGAGTTTGGTGTTTGCTACATCAACGGTTTTAAGAAATTTAGAAAGTTTTTCAACATCTCTGTTCAGAACAATGAGGCTTTCATATGGCAATATCTGCATTCTTTCGTATTCGAAATGACGAGCGAGTTTTGAAGCAATCAGGTTAAATATCCTTATGAGTCCGTATTTGAACCCTCCACCTTCAGCAGCTGTTTCGTTTTTGAGCCATATCATGAATTTGGTGTCAAGAGTTAAGAACATACTTAAACCTGCTATTCCTGGAGATACAGATAACATATTTGGATTTAGGGAATATCTCGAGTTTTTTGATTTTTCCGCTATCATTGTAAACATTTTGAACTTCTCCTTGAGTTTTTCGAATTCGCTATGAGAAACGAGCTTTTCGTCGCTTTCTACCATATAAACTCCCATCTCTTGGTAAAATCTGATCTCCTCAAAAATAGTCTTAACGGCATCTTTATCGGCTCTAACAGCGATTTTAAGGGGCATATCAAACAGGTTTTCCATGTTTTTCAATACATCTTGGAGATCTTCAACGTCTATTTCATCGAAGCTCCCACTGGCCATTACGCTTCTGGGATCAAATGCGACCACGTATTTCCCAGGTTCCACTCCTATTAATATTGAGGGGGCCATCAGATCGAGCAATTCTGAAGAATCAAATTCCGCTGGGAATATCAATATCACACATTCTCTTTTGATCTCTTTGAGTTTTTCGAACACGCATAACCACCTCTTGAGTAAGATTCTTCAATGGGAATTTTATCATGCTATCATAAAAAACCGGGAGGGAAGTTGCTTGAAGAGAAGAGGAATTAGGCTTACAGATAATCAGGCGAGGTTTATCCTTTGGCTTGTAGTATCGTTATCGGTAGCTTTGGCGTTGGAAACCGTCTACCTCTTCTATTTAAAATTTGAAAAGTTTACAGCGAAGGTCCGTGTAGTAGAAGTTCCACCGATTGTGCTTGAAGTCCCAAAAGAAGAAAGGGCTCTTGAAGCACCGCATGAATCCAAATCCATTAGGCTTTTTGAGTTCAATTATGAGAAAATGATACTCCGATCTTTGGAATACTTGGAGAGCGATGCGACTGTATCCATCTATACTTTGGATTCGATGGGCGTTGAAAAGGCTTTGGGGGCGTGCGAAAGTCCCTATTTTTTGACGGAAATATCAACAGATCTTTATTCTCTCCTTTTAACGAGGGACTGCACGCCTATATCCAAGATCCCACAAAGAGTGGTCTATGGTATATATATGCTTGCCGTTGATTCGGAAGGATTTGCTCGGGCTAAAATGCTGGATCTCAGGGAAATGGGATTGCCTGCGTTCGTGGTTCATTTTTCCAAAGATGATAAGGAATATTACAGCACCGTGATAGGTGCATTCCCGAGTCCCGGTGTCGCCCGCTCTTACCTCAAAAGGCTTGATTGGGACGCAATACTGGAAAAGACAGGCTTGAGGGAGAGGGGGTATGTTGGTTGCGTGATAAATTGTGGAAGATGACGCCCTTTGAGAAAAGGCTCGTCTTTATTCTGCTTTTGGGACTCTTCTTTTTGGCGGGTCTTGTGGTGGAGAGCAAGGAGAGAAAATATCACAGCATATCTGAGAATTTGAGCAGTGCAAAGGTTTCAAAAAGCGAGTCAGTTACCTTTCCTTTGGATGTGAATACTGCTTCAAAAGAACAGCTAATAAAGGTACCCGGAATAGGTCCTGTAAAAGCTTCTGCAATAGTGGCTTATAGGGAGGAACATGGACCATTTGATTCTCTTGAAAAGCTTCTCAGAGTGCCCGGTATAGGGGAAAAGACGCTCGAAAGGATAAGACCATATTTGAGGGTAAGCGGTGTGGAAAAAGCCGGTGCACTTTCAAATAGCTTAAAGGATGATTCTCGTAGCAGCAGAAAGATAAACATCAACACAGCTTCCTTGAAGGAGCTAATTTCCCTCCCCGGTATTGGAGAGGTAAAAGCGAAAAGAATAATGGAGTACCGTCCCTTTAGCCAGCCTGAAGATCTCCTGAAAGTGCCTGGTATAGGTGAAAGAACGTTGGAGAAGATAAAAGATATGATAGAATTCTGATCTTTGCTGAAAGATGCCGGTGAGAGGAGGAATTCGAGATGCCGAACGAGCTTCTGTGGTTTTTGTTTATGATATTGGATCTTTCGATGGTGCTGGTTATGTTCAGGTTTTTCAGAAAGGAAGGGCTTTACGCCGTTATAGTCATGAGCTCCATAATCTGCAACATTCAGGTTATAAAGCTCGTTGATATGTTCGGTTTTACCGCAACTCTTGGAAACATCGTTTACGCGAGCAATTTCTTTGCCACGGATCTTTTGAGCGAATACTACGGAAAGAAAGAAGCGAGAAAAGGTGTGTGGCTTGGATTTTCGATGCTCGTGGTGGCGACCATCTGGATGCAGTTTGCGCTCCTTTTCAAACCTTCAGCTCAGGATTTTTCCCAGGAGCACCTAAAGGCTATCTTTGAGCTCATGCCAAGGATCGCAGGTGCGAGCCTTCTGGCATACATAATCTCTCAGTCTCACGATGTGTGGGCTTATCACTTTTGGAAAGACAAGACCAAGGGAAAGCATCTTTGGCTTCGAAACAACGCATCCACAATGGTCTCACAGCTGATAGACTCGGTGATATTCACAACAATCGCTTTTGCCGGGATGGTCGACATGCCGACCTTTTGGTCGATTCTCTGGACCACATACCTTTTTAAGTGGATAGTGGCACTCGTTGACACACCTTTTATGTACCTTTCAAAAGCCGTGGCGAGGAAGCTTCTTTGAGTCACACAAGATAGCTGTCGATCTCCTGAGTTTCGTGCCACACATCGTCTTCCCTTAAAGCCCACGCAGGGTATGGGAATTTCACCATCATGGGCACTCTAAGGAAGGGCTGGTCTATGATCACTTCTCCCTGCTTAAGCGTTGCGGCTTTCTTTCTTTGCTGCTGCAGCAGATGCCCGTACTCGCTCTTTTGGAGCTCGACCCACTTCTGCCTCCCAACGACGGTTGTCGAAGCCTGCGTGACCACGCGGTAGTCCACTTCGGACGCAGTCTGCTCCGCACCTATCAATATGATCCCGAAAGATCGGCCCCTTTCGGCGACATCTCTGAAGATTGCCGCGATTTCGCTTTTTTCGTTTCTGGGAGAGTATTTGTTTAGCTCGTCTATCAATATGAAGACGGGCACCTTCATGAGATTTCCCTTTTCTTTTTCCCTTAGAATCTGCCGCAGAACTCCACCGACGACGAGAGACTGCATCCGGGTTCTTAGCTTGGATATGTCGATAACCGTTATACCGCCAGGCCTGTTCCACTCGATTTTGTTTTGCTCGTTATCGTCTTTATGCCAGAGAAGAGAAAGTCCGCTTTTTGCCGCAAGCTGGATCCTTCTTTGAAGGAGCTTGACCGTGGATCTGTGTATTCCCCCATCTTCGATGAGAAATCTGTTCAGGTCAGAATCTTTCTCCTTCAGGTGCTTTATTAGATCGTAAGGATCTTTTATTTTCTCTTTCCTCCTGCCTTCCATGTACTCGCCTATGAGAATCACGCCGAGCATCAGATTGCTGTTTCTCGAAAGCTCGTCCGGGTCGAATATCATCTCGAAAAGATCTAACTCAAAAACTTCGGAAGAATTCCACCAGTAGCTTGTGGCATCAGGCCGGAGAGAATCCGGCTTTGAGTTCAGGTAGTCCTTTCTTATGGCATAAAAGCGGACATTTTCAAATGGAGCTGCTTTGAGTTCCATCTTTTCGTACATCTCGAGCCACTTTCTTCCCCTTTCGGTGTTTTTCAGCTTGTTCCAAGAAGCGCTTTCTCTGTCAAGGAACATTAGGCTTTGGCCCTTTACATTGAAGACGATGAAAATCGGTTTTGGCTCTCTCACATGGTCTATGATCGATCTCATGAGAAATGTCATGCATGAAGTTTTGGCAGCGACCCCTGACTGACCCGAAATGTTTATATGCGCGCCGTTGTTGCCAAGGATGTAGTCAAGGTCAAGGTGCATTACGGCACCGTTCGGAAGGATCCCGACGGGAAGAGCCCTTCCCTTTTTTGCCAGCTCGTCCGTTCCGAGTGCTGTTTGGACTTCCTTTTCTTCCGTTACAAGGTGGACTTCACTTCCCGGGACTGGAGGAACATCGGGCGGGCTGTATGGATCTCTTTCCGAGACAATCCTTGTGGTTACAGCTCTTGCCGAAAAGGTTTTGAGCTTTAGCCGCAGATTTTTCTCGACCATCATCGTCTCTTCAAATCCCGTCATGTAGTCCGCGTCCCACGAAGCCGAGCTTTCGGTTATCGCAGCGTAGATGGTCACTTTTCCATGGCCAGGGTAGTAAAAGGAAGTCTTGACGATGTCACCGATTTTTAGCATCGCATCTGGAACACCATCGGGTTTTGATTTTATCCTTATCGTGAACTCGTAGGGCGAAGTCTTCTCAGTTCCCGTTACATATCCGACTATCAACTCTTACACCCCCGAGTTGAGAATAACAAAAAAGGGTGGCATCTGCCACCCCATCTGGCTGGGAGGGGAGGACTCGAACCTCCACCAGCGGATCCAGAGTCCGCCGTCCTACCCATTAGACGACCTCCCACCACCGGCGCATATTTTACACCTCACATCTGTGATATTTCAAGTGGAAAATAAAAAGAAAAGGGGGGCGTTTGCCCCCTTTTTCATATGATCCTTTCAGATATGGATTTTCCTTGCAGGAAGAGAAGCAGGTAATCCGGTCCTCCAGCCTTGGAGTCCGTTCCAGACATGTTGAATCCACCGAATGGCTGGACACCAACAAGAGCACCGGTACATTTCCTGTTGAAGTAGAGGTTCCCCACATGGAATTCTTCCTTTGCCCTTTCGATTCTGCTCCTGTCTTTAGAATAGAGTGCCCCAGTGAGTCCGTACTCGGTTCCGTTGGCTATCTCAAGAGCATGATCGAAGTCTTTTGCCTTTATAACTGCAAGAACGGGTCCAAAGATTTCTTCCTGTGCTATTCTTGCTTTAGGATCGACATCCGCGAATATTGTCGGTTCAATGTAGAAGCCTTTCATTTGCTCTCCGAGATAGTTTCCGCCAAGAACGAGACGGCCTTCTTTCTTTCCTATTTCGATGTATCCCATTATCTTCTCGACGGCGGCTTTATTTATGACTGGTCCGAACCAATTCTCCTTCTCTACGGGATCTCCTATCTTGAGCTTCTTGGCCTTCTCGATTACGAGCTCGAGAACTTTGTCGTAAACTTCTTCGACAACTATCGCTCTGCTTCCGGCAGAACATTTCTGGCCCTGGAATCCATAAGCGGAAACGACTATTCCTTCTGCCGCCGCTTCAAGGTCTGCCGTTTCGTCTACGACCACGGCGTCCTTTCCGCCCATTTCAAGTATGACGCGCTTTATCCAGATCTGTCCGGGTTGGTGTTTGGCGGCAAGTTCGTTTATCCTGAGCCCGACATCTTTGGATCCTGTGAATGCTATGAATCTGATCTTTGGATGGCCAACGAGGTAATTACCTACCTGTGCTCCGCTTCCAGGCAAGAAGTTGATAACACCGTCAGGCAAGCCAGCCTCCTTCATTATTTCGAAGAATTTGTAGCCGATGACTGGGGAATCGGAAGCGGGTTTGAGTATCACGGTGTTACCAGTGACGATTGATGCGAGAGTCATTCCGCCGAGAATTGCGAGAGGGAAGTTCCAAGGTGGAATCACAACACCGACTCCCAGCGGGATGTACCTGTATTCATTTCTCTCACCGGGTATCTGATGGACGGGCTGGCCTTCAGCGTACTTGAGCATCTGCCTTGAGTAGTACTCAAGGTAGTCTATAGTTTCTGCAACATCTGCCCAAGCTTCCACCCAGTTCTTTCCGACTTCCTTTACCATCCATGCAGAAAGCTCATAGGCCCTTTCCTTCATGATTTGGGAGGCTTTGAGCAATATTTCGGCTCTCTTCCAAGCAGGCCACTTTTTCCATTCTTTGAAGGTTTCCCATGCTACTTCCAGTGCTTTGTCGGCGAGTTCCTTTGTTCCTTTGCTTGCATAACCTACGACCTCTTCGTATCTTCCAGGGTTTATAGAGGTGATCTTGTCTTCCGTTTTGTACTCATGGCCGCCGATTACGATGGGATACTCCTTTCCAAGCTCGGATTCGACCTTGGCGATAGCCTCTTTCATCTTTCTTTCATCTTCAGGATTGGAAAAATCAATGATGGGGAAGTTTTCAAAGGGTTTTATAACCCTGTACTCGAAATCTGGCAAACCCACTTTTGTTCCCTCCTTTCGCGTTGTTTTTCATTTTTCCGGGGAGATTTTATCATTCAAGAGGTTTGAAGCCAAAATTCCGGAAAAGTAGCGTGCAAAAAGAAAACCCCGCTCTTGGCGGGGTTTGGAGCGGGCGACGGGATTCGAACCCGCGGCCCCCAGCTTGGGAAGCTGGTGCTCTACCAACTGAGCTACGCCCGCATGTCCAGCCAGATGTATATTATATTGAAATTCAAATAGTATGCCAAGCCTGATTACATGGAATTTTTGCGATTGCCCGCATTGAAATTTCACGGGTATATTTAGCGCCATTCGAGATGTTATCATAGTGGGGGTTAAAGGATAAGATCGGAGGTGATGAGATGATTTTCAAGGAGAGAAGGGAGAGGCTCCTGGAAGAAAGCAAATCTGAGTGCGTTTTGCTCATTAATATCGAAGGATCATCGAAACCGGCCTTGACGTATTACACGGGCTTTACTGGAAGTTTTGCCACTTTGCTTTTAACCCCTGGAGAAGAGCTTTTCATTACGGATCCACGGTACACCGAACAAGCTAAGAAGCAAACAGGCATGAATGTGGTGGAATACAGGGGAGGGAAAAAGTTTACGGAGTTTTTGGCGGATATATTGAAAGAGAAGGGATGCAAGAAGGTTGGCGTGGAAAAGGAAAGACTGAGCCTTTCTCTCTACGAATCGCTTGTTGCTAATTTGGAAGGGTGTGAATTTGCTGGTATAGACGATGTGATAAAAAAACACAGAATGGCCAAAACACCCGAAGAGGTTGAAAAAATCAAGAAGGCGATCGATATAGCCCAGAAAGCTTTTCTGGAGCTTTTAGATTTCATGAAGCCAGGTATGACGGAAAGGGAAGCCGCTGCGTACCTTGAGTACAGGATGAAAGCTCTTGGGGCAGAGAGCGTTGCTTTCGAGACGATATTGGCTTCTGGGCCGCGTTCCGCTCTGCCGCATGGAATAGCTTCAGGTAAGGTGATGGAAAAAGGAGAGGTAGTAGTAGTGGATTTCGGGTGCTTTTACGAGGGATACTGCTCCGATATGACCAGGATGGTGAGTTTTGGAGAGCCGCCAGATGAGGTGAAAAAGGTTCACGAGATAGTCTTTCAGGCTCAAGAGAGGGCTATAAAGGGAGCAAAGCCAGGCATGAAGGGCAAGGAAATAGACGCTCTTGCAAGGTCTTATATAGAAGAGCAGGGTTACGGTAAGGAGTTTGGACACGGGCTTGGGCATGGAATCGGACTCGAGGTTCACGAAGCCCCTCGCGTGAGCAGGATGGGAGAGGATGAGATAAAGCCAGGGTATGTCTTTACTATAGAACCAGGCATATACCTTGAGGGAAGGTTTGGGATAAGGATAGAGGAAGATGTTTTGATGACTGATAAAGGAGTTGAGGTTTTGACAAGTCTTGACAGAGGAATATTCGTAATCTGAGGGGTGATGGTTTTGGGATTTTTGGGTGCTATTATATCGTTCATAGTCGTTTTCATGGCAATAGTCGTTGTTCATGAGCTCGGGCATTTTGTTTTTGCCAAGATCTTCGATGTGGAAGTCCTTGAGTTTTCCATAGGTTTCGGGCCTGCTCTTTGGAAGAGAAGGGGCAGGGATACCGTTTTTAGCATCAGGGCAATTCCATTCGGGGGATATGTGAGGCTCGCTGGTGAAAATCCCGAAGACAGTGAAGGGCAGGAAGGAAGAAGATTTTACGATAAAAAGGCATGGCAGAGGCTCTTGATAGCCTTTGGAGGACCTTTGTTTTCGATACTCGCGGGATATGTACTTTTCATCGTGATTGTCAGCGTTTGGGGGGTCGGTCTTTCGGGTATAGGGACGGTTCTTCCTGGAACGCCAGCAGAGAGAGCTGGGCTCAAAAATGGGGACATGATCCTGAAGGTGAATGGGAAGTATGTCTTCGATCCGTCGGTTATCTCAGAGATCATAAAGAGGGGCGAGAAGCTCGAGGTAACGGTGCTCAGAGATGGAAAGAAGGTAAGGGTTGTTGCAAAGCCGCAGATGATTCCCGAGCAGGTGGATGTCGTTTTAGGAAGTGCTGAAGGTACTCCGGCTGGGCTTTTTAAAGACCTTGAAGGCTTTGAGAATATATCTGCTGAGCTTTTGAGGAAGTTCAGGGGCGTGAGAGTGAGGTTTAATTTTGAAGAGGGATATGTTGAAGGGGTGCTGCAGGATTTTTCGTATGTTCCGAAAAGATACGCGCTTGGATTCGTTTATGCGGGATATTCAAATGTGCTGAGGCGAGACGCTCCGCCCTTCAGAAAAGGGGACAGGATTTTGAAGGTCGATGATATCCCTATAGGAGATTGGCTCTGGATGATAAGAGCAGTTAGCTATCTTTCGCTTTCAAAGAAGGACGCCACGCTTGAGCTTTACGGAAGGCAGATAGACTGGTTCTCCTATGGAAGCGGCGAGAACGTCACAGTTTTGTTCGAAAGGGATGGGGCCAGAAGAAAGGCCGTTGTTTCGAAGGAGTTTTTGCTGAAGCTTTTCAGGGATCCTTCTGTGTTTGAGCTTTCGATGAAACCTTACAAACCTAAGGGAATTCTGGAAAGAATAGACATAGCCGTTTCGAGGTGCAATTGGATCCTTATCTTGAGCTGGAGGATGGTTTTCGGCAAGGGGCTTTTCAGGAGTATAGCGAGTGGAGAGGTTGCAGGGCCTGTGGGGATAGCGCAAATAGTCGGCACTGCGAGCAAATTGGGGATGGATTCCATTTTGGTGGTTGTTGCCGTCATAACCATGAGTCTTGGTATATTCAATTTGCTTCCTCTTCCCGCACTTGATGGGGGAAGGATAGTCTTTGCTCTTGTTGAAATGATCTCCCGGAAAAAAGTGGATCCGAAATTGGAAGCGCTGATACACACGATTGGCTTTTTCTTTCTCATGCTTCTTCTGATCTTTCTCACGTTCGTCGATATAGGCAGGATGGTGGGAAGGTGAGGGTGAGAATCGGGAATGTCGTCATCGGTGACGGAATGCCGGTGGCGATCCAGAGCATGACAACCACCTCGACCGCGGATGTGGGAGCGACGGTTTCGCAGATAAGGCGGCTTGAGCGGGCCGGTGTGGATATAGTTAGGATCGCAGTTCCGGACCTTGAGAGTGCTGCGGCTATTAGAGATATAAAAAGGCAGGCAAGCGTTCCAATAGTTGCGGATATCCATTTCGATCACAGGCTTGCCATAGAAGCAGCCAAAGCAGGAGCGGATAAGCTCAGAATAAATCCCGGGAACATAGGACCTGAGTGGAAGGTAAGGGAAGTGGCAAAAGCTGCGCAGGAAAGGGGGATTCCGATAAGGGTTGGGGCCAATACAGGATCGCTCCCAAAAGACCTTGAAGGGCTACCTAACAGAGCCGAGGCTCTTGTTGAGGCGGCTTTGAGGGAAGTGAGAATTCTGGAGAAGGTCGGGTTTTACGATATCGTCGTTGCCGTTAAGAGTTCTGATCCAGTTGAAACGATCAAGGCGAATGAGATTTTAAAGGAGCGCGTTCCCTATCCCATACACATAGGTGTTACAGAAGCCGGGATTTACGAAAGCGCCGTGATAAAGTCTTCTTTCGCTTTGGGGTATCTGCTCTACAGGGGAATAGGGGATACGATAAGGATTTCAATAGCGGGGGATCCGGTAAGAGAGGTTATCACTGCCAGGAAACTTCTTTCGGCTGTTGGTTTGAGAAAAGAACCAACTATTGTTGCATGTCCCATGTGCGCCAGGGCAGTCATAGATGTGGAGAAGGTGGCGATGGAAGTCGAGAAAGTGTTGTTTGAGAGCGGAAAGGTTCTTACATTCTCAGTTCTTGGATGCTATGTAAACGGGATTGGTGAGGGAAGGCACGCTGATGCTGGAATAGCCGGGGTAGACGGGAAGCATTTCGTGGCGTTTAAAAAGGGAAGGATTGTCGGGAACTATCCGATGGAAAAGCTGCTGGATGTCGTCAGGGAGCTGATAGAAGATGAATGATGTGATGGAGATGCTCTACCTTTCTGGGAACGATGTCCTGCCAGGTGAGCCCATGGCCCGATGGACGAGCCTTGGAATAGGGGGGAAAGTTAAGGCTCTCGTTCTCCCGCATTCTGACCGCTCCCTGCTCGATGCAATACAAATACTCCGGGAAGCCGGGGAAAAGTTCAGGATAATGGGAATGGGAACGAACCTTTTGGTTTCCGACGAGGGAATAGATGAGTTCGTCATAAACACTTCGAGGATCACTGGAGTTTGCATAAACGGTGACCTAATAGTGGCTGATGCCGGACTCCCGCTCAAGCGGCTTTGCCATATAGTGTCTTCTGCGGGACTTTCAGGCCTTGAGGAGCTATACGGAATTCCGGGAAGCGTCGGCGGTGCTGTTTTCATGAACGCTGGGGCTTACGGAAAGGAAGTAAAGGATGTTCTTGAATGGGTGGAGCTTTACGACGGCGGAAAGCTGGAAAAGGTGGATGTCAAAGATCTGGGGCTTGGATATAGAAAGTCTGGAGTTGGGGACAGGATCATACTGAGAGCGGCTTTCAGGCTGAAGAAAGAAGACCCGGAGAAGGTCTGGGCCAAAATGGAAGAGATCCTACAAAAGAGGCTCTCAAAGCAGCCCGTTTTTGAAAGGAGCGCGGGAAGCCTTTTCAAAAGACCGCGGCCCGACTTTTATGTTGGAAGCACGATAGAAAAGCTCGGGCTTAAGGGTTTCAGAGTGGGAGATATCATGATTTCGGAAAAACACGCCGGGTTTATGGTGAACAAGGGAAATGGAAGCTTTAAGGATGCGATAAGACTAATAGAAAAAGTGAAGCGAACCGTCAAGAAGGCTCACGGCGTTGAGCTTGAAACGGAAGTGATTATTTGGAAATGATTCATTCTTTGGAAACCATCCGTGCTATTTCTCTTAAAGACCATTTAACGCCAGGGGTTCTATAAGGCCGAGATGCGGGATCGAGAGAGACTACCCAGCCGCTCTTTTTCTTTTCCACCGTTACAAAATACTGCTGCTCAAAACCCTTGTCCGAAGATATCACTTTAAGGGCGTACCTGTCTTCAAGAAGGTCCTTATACACCCCCTTTACGGTGAAAAACCTGTTGTTTCTACCTTTCATTTCAAACCCTGCAAGAGATTCAAGGTTTTTCTGAAGGACCTTGTCTACCTTTACATGCACATCTTCCACCCCCTGGCACAGCCTTTCAATGCTTCCCTTTTGCACCTTTTCTGCCCTTATGAAATATGTATGCCGTCCCATTTCTTTCCACTTTCTCTCATACCTTGTCTGAATTTGTCTTTCGTAATCGATCAAAACGGGATCAACATTGAAGTAGCCGGACTCTTTCAGTTTCTCGTGCACGTCTTATGCATATCGTTCGTCGTCCG
>JALWSA010000059.1 GCA_026993805.1 Thermotogaceae bacterium
GCTATCCAGTGAGCGACTTTGTGAAAGAACATGTTCCGGAAAATCTCCTTAAGAAACCCGGAGTCCATGTATTCTACGATCTGAAACCCTATGGACTTTTCAAATTTGTTGTTGAAGCAACGGATTCAATCTATCCCCAGCTCACTTACAGCATAGAAGACGGCAGAGTAACGGTTCAGGCTACAGACCTTAACGGTGTCGAAAAGCTGGTATTCATAAATGGTAAGCAAAAGGATACCCTCGATCCTGGCAGAAACATCGTGATCGTAACCGCTATAGATGGATTTGGCAACACCGTCATGGAGAGCACAATTGTGAATCTGGGGCTCCCCGAAATAGTGGAAGGCAAGGTCTTCAAGATAGGAGAACTCTATCTTCGAAGTCCGTTCATGAAGAGGCTGGGAGAATGAACAACTTCAAAAAATGGATTTTCTTCGTTGCGGTGATTTACTCCATTTTGATGATAGCCATCTACCTCCCGGAGAGATGGAGCTCCGATATATCCAACATGAAATTCTCCATAACCTCGGGAGATGGATATGTCTTCTTTGAAAGCGAAAACCAAGAAATTCCGAATGAAAGCTACGTGATACTTGAAAACGCAGAATTTCTATCTCCTCCTCTCGTTGCCAGAAAATTGGACGAAGCAGATGCATACCTTGGAATAGTGGAGCTCAGACCCGGATGGGAAAAAGCCATAAAAATTGCAAAACTTCGAAGTGAGAAGGGCAGGATATTCAGAGTGCATATGCTAAAGAAAGGAGAGTACGAAAAGCTCCGTCTGAATGAGAAATCCTTTTACATACGCCTCAGAAGAGCGGTTCTGGAGCGGAGTATAGACTTGATCGTTCTGAGGAATGTCCCTGAAAATGTAGCCACATATGCAGAAGTGCGGCTTGAAAGAACCTTTAAAAATCTCATCGTCTCGCGGCCCTCTCCCGCACTGCCTCCAAAGATAATATATCCCATCGTATTTTTTGCCATAGCGCTGTTTCTTCTTTCGCTGAGCCCGGCACTCGCGCTACTCGCAATGGTGGTCTACATTTTCTCCCCGTCATACGGTGTGAGCCTTGGGGCTATAACGGCGATGTTCCCGATCTACAAATTCTCAAAAAACAAGCCGTTTATTTCATTCCTCCTGTTCTTAACGCTCGGAATTCTCACGAGTCTTTCTCTGAGCGATTTTGATCATTTAAACCAGCTCGAGCTATTTCGCGGGGTTAAACTCTCTTTGCTGGCCCTTCCTTCGCTGGTGCTGCTGAGAGGACTCATCGAAAACTACAAGAAACTGGGAGATAAACGCTTTCTAACTCTTCTTGGAATAGCCCTCGGGGCTTTCATCGTCTATTATATAATGAGATCGGGGAACTACGGTCTTGTCACCACAGCCGAAAGGCGCTTCAGGGATTTCCTTGACGAAATCTTCATAATCCGCCCGCGCTTCAAAGAAGTCTTTGGCTACATATTCCTTCCAATGGCCTTTAAGAAAGACTCCAGATACTCTTTCATCTACGAATTTTTCGGCGCCATAGCCCTTGCCTCCACCTTCAACACCTTCTGCCACATAAAGATGCCCATCTTCGTCTCCATATACAGATCTTTCCTCGGCTTTGCCCTCGGTCAAATGATCTATTTCATAGCAAATTCACTTCTCAAGAAATCCTAACCCTGCAAAAAACTCTTTAAAAAAATTTGACTTCACAACCCCCAAAGGTGTACAATGCACTTGGTTCTTGAGAATTTTTTCACTAAACTTACAAACGAAGTTTAAACACCCCCACGGCTCTCATTTATATACATCCTCCACCCCCCCTCATGTAATGTAAAGAGGGGGGTTATTACTCTTTGCCACTTCATCCTATACTATACGAACGCCGGTAAATACGTTCTCTTAACCGCCACAAAAATGAAGCATGTCTTGCAAGATTCCGCTCTCCCATAGTAATATGGTGCATAGATACACTTTCTGCGGGGTGAGAAAAGTGGTAAGGATAGGGCTTGCGCAGATAGATCCCGTTATGGGGGACATAAGTGGCAACACAAAGAGAATTATGGAGATAATGAGAAAGATGGAAGACGAAGAAGTGGACATAGCGGTTTTTCCGGAGCTTGCGATAACCGGATATCCACCAAAAGATCTTCTTCTCAGGATGGATTTTCTCCAAAAGGTGCGGGAAGCCTTGACGGACATCGCTTCCTTTTCCAAAAGGCTCGACTTAGTCGCGATAGTTGGCTTTCCGGAGCTTTCGGACGATGTGTACAATTCCGCTGCGGTTATAGGAAGGGGAAAGGTATTGGCGGTTTACAGGAAATGGTTTTTGCCGAACTATTCCGTCTTTGATGAGCACAGATATTTCAAGCCCGGAGAAGACCTGGTGATAATCGACACGAAGGAAGGCACGATCGGTATCACGATATGCGAAGATGTCTGGAACTCCCCGGGGCCGCTCGAAGAATACGCAGGTATGGGCGTTGATGGGGTCATCAACATCTCGGCTTCCCCCTTCACAGACGGAAAGATAGAGCTAAGGAAAAAGTTAGTGTCGGCAAAAGCCTATGAGCACCACATGTGGATAATCTACCTGAACACATTCGGCGGGCAAGATGAGCTCGTATTCGACGGTGCGAGCTTTGTGGCATCTCCTACGGGCGTCATCTACCACGAGCTTCCGCCATTCGAAGAGAAGATATCCACCGTAGACATAGATCTCAGGAACGCCAAGAGCTCTTTCCTATTAGACCCAAGGGAAAGGTTCATGAGAAAGCCCGCAGAAGCGATGTTCGTCAGCGCCGCTATAAAGGACAAATCAGATTTGCGGCTCGGTGAAATACAAGAGCCGATGAAGCGGGAAGAGCAGCTTCTCAGGGCTCTAATGACGGCTCTTAAGGATTACACGAGAAAGAACGGCTTTGAAAGGGTAGTTGTGGGACTGAGCGGCGGGATAGATTCGTCACTCGTTGCAGCCATTTCAGCTCTTGCACTCGGAAAAGAGAATGTTCTCGGGGTTTTAATGCCGTCGATGTACACATCGAGCCATTCCATAGAAGATGCCCAGAATTTGGCAAAAAACCTTGGAATAGAGACCGTAACGATCCCCATAACGGATGTTTTCAAAAGCTACGAAAAGGCTCTGGAAGAAGTTTTCAAGGGAAGGGAACCGGATGTAACGGAAGAGAACATACAGGCCAGGATCAGGGGAAATTACCTTATGGCGATATCCAACAAGTTCGGGCATTTAGTTGTAACTACGGGGAACAAGAGCGAATACGCGACGGGATATGCAACGCTTTACGGGGATATGGCGGGCGGATACGCGCTCTTAAAAGACCTTTATAAGACGGATGTCTACAGGGTGGCAAGACATATAAACGAAAGGGAAGGGAGAGAGATAATACCGAAAAGGGTTTTCGAAAAGCCGCCTTCAGCGGAGCTTCGGCCAAACCAGACTGACCAGGACAAACTCCCGCCATATGAGATATTAGATGGAATCTTGCGGCTCTTCATAGACGAAGGCAAGACCCCACAGGAGATCATCAGTGCGGGATATGACAAAAGCACTGTGGAATATGTTCTCCGGCTCGTTAAGAGCAGTGAATACAAAAGGTATCAATCTGCGCCGGGTCCCAAGATAACCACAAGACTCTTCGGTCTTGACTGGCGGCAACCGATAACGAACAAATTCACTTTCTGAGATACCTGCTCCCGGGTTTTTCGAGCGGGATTTTCTTCTCGCAAAGCGGACAGTTTTCCGGTTCGTAAACCGGAAAGTCAAGTTTCACAAGGTAGGTGTACGGCACATCGAAGGGACTTTCCTTCCCCGATCTGTTGACTATGCTCGCAACCCCTGCAACCTTCCCGCCCATCCTTTCGATCTCTTCCATCACTTCTCTCACGGACTTTCCCGTGGTCACCACATCTTCTACCACAAGCACTTTTTCTCCTTCTTCTATTCTGAAAGACCTTCTCAGTCTCATCTTTCCTTCTTCCCTTTCGAAAAACACATTTCTCTTTTTCAAAGCAGCGGCAACAACATACGCAAGGATAACCCCGCCCATAGCGGGTCCTGCGACCACATCGATATCCCAGCTTTTGACCTTCTCTGCAAGAAGCTTCCCCACTTCGTTTCCGATCTCCGGGTTCTCGAAGAGCTTGGCGCACTGAACATAGTACGGCGAGTGCTTCCCAGAAGAGAGAAGAAAATGCCCTTCAAGGAGCGCGCCGGACTCCTTCAAAAGCTCCAGAACATTCATCCTATCATCTCCTGAAGCTCTTCCATCTTTGCCTTCGGATCTTCTGAAAGATATATTCCCCTTCCAAGAACCGCGAAATCCGCAACTTCCATGATCTCATCTAAAGTGACGACATCTTTTTGATCTTCTGGTCTGACCTTCATCCTTATTCCGGGAACGAGTATCTTCCCCGAAATCCTTTCCCTTAAAACCTTAGCCCACCTTCCGGGAAGGACGAAATCACTCCCGATGGATGCTAACTTTTCCACAACCGACATGTAATCTTCAAGACTGCCTTCCATGGAAGTGAGCTTCACCACGGCGAAGATGTGCTTTTCCGTTGAATCCATAGCGGCCTTTACGGAATCTATCCCGGCGGCAGAATGGACGGTGAAGCCCACGACGCATTCGTGGTCCCATGCCTTCACCGCTTTCGCCACTATCGATGGGATGTCCGCGAACTTCAGGTCAACTATAACCTTAAGACCCCTTCTTGAGAGCTCATCAAACGCACCTTTCCCCTGCGAAAGAAAGTGATGCCCCGCTTTAACATACTCAAAACTTCCGTACTTTTCTATAAAACCCAGCGGGTCTTTCATATCAAGGCTTAGCACAAGCTTCATACTATTCCCCCCTTGGAAAGCTTTCTTCCTATCTCGTTTGCGATATTCGGATCTTTGAAGAGCGCGCTGCCGATGCAGACAGCATCCGCCCCGGCTTCGAAGTATTCGAGCGCATCTTCGTATGTGTAAACTCCCCCGCACCCGATTATGTAGATACCAGAAACCTTCTTTCTGACTTCATAAACCGCTCTCAAGGATATGGGTTTCATGATCGGTCCTGAAAGTCCACCTGCTATTACCGTTCCGTCCGGGTCTTTGTGATATCCCCTGACGGAATTCAGGAGAACGACCCCGTCCCAGCCTTCTTCTTTCAACACCATGGCCGCTTCTTCAACAAAAATCCCTTCTATCCCTATCTTTGCGAGAAGAAACTCGCCCTTTAGAGTCCGTCTGATATTCCTTAGAGCCGCCTTCCAGCGCTCTTTATCCGAAATAACAGAAAGCCCCCCGCTTTTGACATTAGGACATGAGAAGTTGAATTCCAGCGCAACGAATCTGCCGGAAAACTCCTTCATTATCTGTGCCACCTTTTCGTACTCTGAAAGCTCATCGCCGCCAAGACTCACTATAACCTTGAACTTTGAAAAAAGCTCATCGTAAACTCCGCTCTTTATCTCTTCAACGAATCCGTGTATTCCAGGATTTTCAAGACCTATCCTGTTTATCACATAAAATTCGGAAGCTCTCATCCTTGGCGGCGGGTTTCCGGCTTTTGGAGAGTATGTCACGGTCTTTAGAGTGTACGCGCCGATATACCTTGGATCGAGAAAGGGAAGGTACTCTCCCCTTCCTGCCGGCCCGGAAGCTATGACAAGCGGCGGAGATATCTTCAAGGAAGCTCACCCCCGAAAATCTTCGCGTGAAAGATAGGACCGTTCTTGCACACATGCATCACCCTGCCCTTCGCAAAAACCGCACATCCTTTGCAGGCTCCAACACCGCAGGCCATGAACTCATCCAGCGAAACATAAAGGATGTCATCTTTCAGAACTTCTGCGGCTCTTTTTCTCATCTCCTTTGAACCTATAACCAAAACCCAGTCTGCATTCCCTTCAAGGCTTTCAAGAAGTTTTAAAAAAGCCTTGTCCCCTACCACGCTCTCAAATGGAACATCTATCTCCAAGGGCTCTTTCGTGCAAATGACCGTCCTTATTCCCATTTCGTGAAAGAGCATACCAGTGGCGGCCCCTGATGGTGCAACCAAAACCGCTCCCCTGCCTTCCGGGATCTTAAAAGGCTTTCCAAGCGGCCCGTGCATTCTGAAAGAATCGCTCTGCACAAGCCTTCTCGTGCCATCACCCACTACCTTTATGGAGAGCGCAGCCTTTGCGTTCCATCTGCCGAGCATGAAAGGTTTTCTCACGAGCTTTCCCGCATCGACCATGACGAACTGACCAGGCTTGAAATCTATTTCGCCGCCGAGCACGGCAACATAAGTGTCTTTTGTGAGCCGCAAAAGCTCCTTTCTCTCAACGGAGAAATTCTCCATCCCAGTAAAGCCACCTCCCGCCAAGCCTCAATCCGAGTACTTTCCCTTTAAGACGCATGCCTTCGAGCGCGCAGTTCTTCCCGCCGCCAGCAAACCCTTTTGTGTCGACGACGAATTCGGCGTCAGGATCTATCACGACGAGATTTTCCATGCTCACGCGAGCACTCCTTTCTATGATCCTTAAAGGAAATGCCGTCATCTTAGTTAGAACGAGCTCGAGATCGCCAAGGGCCGTATAATAACCAGAGAACGCAACTTCAAGGCAGGCGGAACCAAAGGAAGCTTTCTCAAGGTCCTGCGGTTTTGGCGGATGCGGGGCGTGGTCCGATGCAAGAGCATCTATCGTCCCGTTTCTGACCGCTTCTACGAGCGCCTTTCTGTCTTCTTCATCGCCTATTGGCGGGTTGAACTTTCTGTTCGGACCAGTAAGATCGCTTTTTGTGAGAAGAAGGTGATGGGGCGTGACTTCTGCAGTGACGCTTGCAACCTTTTTGAGATCCGCAACCGCCATAACGCCTTCCATCGTTGAAAGATGCTGGATGTGAAACTTCTTCCAGCCGCGCGCAAGGCCAAGAAGCACAGTTCTGTAAATCGCCCCGCTTTCCGCACACTTCGATCTCGTTGCAAGTGGTGCGCTCGTTCCTTTATAGAAATGACCCCCCATCTCGTAGATCTGGGAATGATCCATCAAAAGAAAAGGGGCTTTCTCTCTCAAAGCCCCGTCAAGTCTTTCTATGTCATACTCTATTCCGTCTGTGGAATATGCGATTATGTCTTTTTTGGGTCTCAAGCTTCCAAACAAGGAAGCCGTCCAGAGAAACTCAACCGCGCTTCCCCTAGATGCGTTTTTGTGCATCTCGTAGACCCTCTCGTTTTCCATGTCGGGCTTTGTGTTCGGCTGGATGACAAGCGTTCCAAAGCCCCCCTTGATCGCGGCCCTTTCGAGCGTGTCGTAGCCTTCAACACCCCCAAGCCTTACATGGACATGAAGGTCTACGAAAGGGTGCGTCGCAACAAGCCCTTTCCCGGAAAAAGAACTCGGAAGCTCTATATCAACTTCAGACCATGACGCTCTGAACGGATCGAACACCTTCAAACTCGTCAACTCCCGAGAGCACCTCCTTGAGTATCGCCATTCTCGTGTACACTCCATTTCTCACCTGTTCCAGTATCAGCGATCTCTCTGAATAGACCAGATCGCTCGCTATCTCAACATCTCTGTTGAACGGGCCAGGATGCATTATAACGGCGCTTTCAGGAGCAAATCTCAGGGTAGATTCGTTTATCTGGTAGAGCTCGAAGAACTTTTTGGCATCGTCAAAGGACTGCTCTATCCTTTCTCTCTGGATCCTGAGAACATATATCACATCCGCGCCTTCAAGAGCTTGCGAAAGATCCTCCGTTATGATATCCGCCCCGTCGTGCTCCTCTGGAATGAAACCGGCAGGACCGCACATTCTCACATTGGCACCGAACATCTTCAGAGCTTTTGACAGAGAATTCGCAACCCTGGAATGAAGGATATCCCCAACTATCGCCACATTAAGATCGAGCCTTCCGAAGTGCTCGTACATCGTGGTTAGATCCAGAAGCGCCTGCGTCGGGTGCTCGTTCGTTCCGTCCCCGCCGTTTACAACGGGGATCGAAAGGTGGCTTGCCCAAAGCGCAGGAGCTCCAACCTTTCTCGTTCTCACGACTATTGCATCTACATCCATGGCTTCGATCGTAAGGAGAGTGTCTATATCCGTCTCGCCTTTCTGGAGAGAAGAAGTAGAAGGCTGAAAGTCAAGGACATTTGCACCGAGCGCCATGGCCGCTTTCTGGAAGGAGAGCTTCGTTCTCGTGGACGGTTCGAAAAAGGCCGTAACTACGAACTTCCCCTTGAGCACCTGCTTTGTGTCAAGACCTCTTTTGTACGCCAGAGCCTGGTTTATCAGTGACATGATCTGCCCCTTGGTGAGATCGGAAATGGCCACGAGCGACCTCATCCCACATACCCCCTTTGGGCAAAATAAAAGGGGTTCTGAAAAGAACCCCTTATGTATAAAAATATGAAATTTTCGGCTGGAAATGGAAAACACATATATGGGAAAGGCAAAGCTTTAATATTGCAGACCTTTTTTCGCTCAAACCTCCTCACCGCCATCTAACATCACCCTGGGATGCTATTGTATCAGCGTGTAAATTAAAACGAGTTTTTGTTTTCATTACGGAATGATTAAGGCGACCCGCGCCTCCAAATTAAAAAAATCCGATACCGCGATCGTTGTCCATGCTTGCCAGCTTGTGAGATAATCGCGGTGGGGGTGAACAGTGTGAAAATGCTCCCGATAGGAATCGATAGTTTTGAAGAAATGATAACTGGTGGCTATTACTATGTTGACAAAACCTTGCTTATAAAGGAAATCCGCGATCTTGCCGGAAAGGTAAAACTCATCACGCGCCCCCGCCGTTTTGGAAAAACCCTGAACATGGACATGATAAGGCATTTCTATGCCATGGACGGGAAAGATCTTTTCGAAGGACTCAAGATATGGGAAGATAAGGCATTCGTTAAGGAGCACTACCACAAATATCCTGTGCTGTTTGTAACATTCCGTGATATAAAGAAATCCAACTGGCAAGACGCAAAAGCGGCAATGGAGGAACTTTTGGAAGATTCGATAGCAAATGTCTTTTTGAGCATGAAAAACACCACCGACGAGAAGATAAAACTGTTAAGGCAGAAATATTTGGAAGGAAGGATAAAAAACTATGACAGAGTCCTGTTCGTTCTAACCGAGGCACTCTACAGATACCATGGAAAACGGGTTGTGCTTCTTATCGACGAGTACGATGTGCCGATAGAGTCTGCGTACATAAACCGAGATGAAGATCCAAAATATTACAACAAGATGATTGACTTCATGAGATCTCTCTTAACAGCAGCACTCAAGGACAACCCATATCTTGAATTTGCCGTCATAACGGGCGTTTACAGGGTGGCAAAAGAGGCTCTCTTTTCAGGGCTTAATAACCTTCAAGAATACACCGTTTTTTCGAATTACATGGCTACTCGTTTTGGTTTCACAGAAGAAGAGGTGTATGAACTTCTCAAACATTACAGCCTTGAAGGCGACATGAATGCTGTCAGAGACTGGTACAATGGGTACATATTCGGAGATACAGAAGGCATATACAATCCATGGAGCGTTATGAAGTATGTACACGAAAGGATCGGTGGAGCCAGTGTTGATAAAGCGCTCCAGCCCTATTGGATAAACTCATCTGGAAATGAGTTGATAATAAAACAGATAGAAACCAACCCGTTCTTGCAGGACGAACTCGAAAAACTTCTCTCGGGGAAAGATCTTATCGTCGAAATAGATCCATTCCTATCTTTGAGAGAAATAGACATGTATCCTTCAGGAGTATGGACACTTCTCGCAAGTGGGGGATATCTGAACGCTTATCATGTCGAAGGAGAAGAGTACATGGCAAGACTGCCAAACAAAGAAGTTGAAAGATTCTATAAAAAGAGTGTGGCAAGATGGATAGAGAAAAAGACAGAAGTGGCGATTGTAAAAATGGTTCAAGCCATCAAAAAAGCGCTCAACGGAAGCGCCGAAGAACTCATCCAGCTTCTAAAAGAGTACCTTGAAAACAGTCTGAGCTACTTCGACATTGGCCACAGTGACGCAGAACGCGTTTACAAAGCCTTCGTGCTCGGTATGCTTTCCATGGGTTCGAATGGATATACCGTCGAAACTGAGACGGAGACTGGACACGGCAGAGTGGATGTCGCCATCTATCCAAAAGACAAACGGTCTGGAAAATACGCGCTGGTGATGGAGCTAAAAAAGGCAAAAAGCGAAGAAGATCTTGAAGAAGCTTCCCAGGAAGCATTAGCGCAGATACAGAAAAAGGGCTATGCCGCAAAATACCAAAAGATGGGCTTCAAGGTCCTTCCGATTGGAATAGCTTTCCACGGAAAAAGAGTGATCGTGAAGCGCGGAAGCTAAATCCACGACTTTCATCCTTTCAAATACTTCGGCAATAGCCTTCTGACGCCATTCACGCTCACGCTCTCGAACTCGACATCGTAAAGCTTCTGCAAGTTTTCCGCAAGCTTTGGATCTCCGGAGGGCAGATCGAACAAAACCTTTCCATCCCTGATCCCTATTATCCTATCCGAGAAGGAGAGAGCCAGATCAACATCGTGGTAAACGGATATGACGAGTACTCCCCTTCTTGTCAAGGATTTCAAATAGCTCGCTATGGAAGCTTTGTGCTTGAGATCAAGATGAAGCTCGAGCTCATCCACGAGCAAGATTTTAACGCTCTGGGCCACAGCCCTCGCTATCATCACAAGTCTTCTTTCCCCGGAGCTTAGCTGGGAAAACCTTTTGCCGCTGAAAGCAAGCGTCTGCGTATCCCTGAGGGCGCTCTCAACTGCTTCTTCATCCTCTTCTTTCCAGACGGGAAGAAAACCCATGTGGGGAATCCTTCCCATTTCTACCATCTCTCTCACGGTGAAATCGTATATCGGGAAAAAGTCCTGGGATATGAGAGTTACCAGCCTTGAAAGATCCCTTTTGGAATAGCCGGTAGCATCTTTTCCAAAGATCTCAACCCTTCCTGACTCTGGCTTCAAGATTCCCGCTATGACCTTTAAAAGAGTTGTTTTGCCCGAACCGTTTGGGCCCAAAATCGCAACGAATCCCCCGTCTATTTCAAGATCTATTCCTTTCAGAACATCGCCGTTTCCGTATCCGGCTCTCAAGTTCTTTATTCTCACCATTTCCTACCACCACTCTTCATAACGGCTAAAAACACAGGAATTCCCACGAAAGCCGTGACTATACCTATTGGAACTTCCACCGGCGGTGCTACGATTCGGGAGATAACATCAACAAGGGCAAGAAAAGATCCACCCGTGAGAGCCGTAAGGATCAAAGCTTTTGTATGAGAAGGCCCGAAAACCATCCTAACGAGATGCGGGATTATCAGACCAACGAATCCAACGCTTCCCATTTTAGATACAATGATCGATGTTAGAAGAACCCCAAACAGGAAAAACGAGAGCTTGAATCTTTCTGACTCAACGCCGACGACTTTAGCGAAATCTTCCCCAAGCGAGAAAGCGTCGAGTCTTCTCGCGTGAATAGCCGCAAACAACACATAAAACACGGTCATAG
>JALWSA010000060.1 GCA_026993805.1 Thermotogaceae bacterium
AATTATAAACTCCGCGTCGTGCTCAGATTTTTTAACCTTTACTTCGTCTCCGGGGCTTATTTTCACATAGTATTGCCCGTCTAGAACCAGAAGATTTTCTCTTTTTCCCGTTTTCAGGATTATTTCTCCTGCAGGAAGCACCACCGAGCGCATTGTGAATTTGAAAGGAGCTATTGGAACTACCAAGAAGCTCTCGATGGATGGATGTAATATGGGTCCTCCTGCGCTTAATGCGTATGAGGTGGAGCCGGTGGGCGTTGAAATGATAACCCCATCTGCTCGAACCTCGTCCACAAGCTCGTGATTGAAATAAATTTCATAGGTTCTTAGCTTAGCAATCTCCGAGGTATGTATGACAGCCTCGTTAACGCAGTCGAATAATCTCTCCTCATTATGATAAACGGCCATCTTCATTCTTCTATCTAGTGTGTAATCTCCGTTTTCGATTCTCTGTATGGCGCTGTGTATTTCATCCGCTTCGATCTCGGTGAGAAATCCGAGAACACCCATGTTCACTCCCAAGATCTTACCCTTCGCCTTCTGGAGTGCTAGGAGAATTGTTCCATCACCCCCGAGAGTGATTATAACATCCACGTTTATATCCTCCAATGGAACTCCCGATACCCCCCCGATTTTCTGGGCGGTTCTTTCTTCCACCACTGCATCCATTTTGTTCAAAAGCTCTTTTGCAACTTTCAAGCATTCTCTTTTCTCAGGATTGGCGACTATTGCATATTTCATCTAAATACCTCCTCCATCTCTTCACTGGATAATGCAATTACATTTTTTCTGTCTTCAAAATCCATTTCCATGTCCAATTCGTTCATTCTTTCGTCCAATACAAGGCCTCCGGCTTCCTTCACTATCAGGTACGAAGCGGCAATGTCCACTATTCTCAACGCACCCCCATTTTTGAAAGAGTAATAGAATATGTCCGATATGCCCTCGGCGACGGTTATCATTTCCAGAGATGCGCACCCGAGATCTCTCACTCTTCTTCCTATCTTAGCAATCTGATACGCTTTGTCCTTTGCTTTTCTTCCAAGATACAATACGAAAAGACCCGTTCTCTCCTTAGCCACGCTCATCTTCATCCCATTTTTAAACGCTCCTTGGCCCCTTATCGCCCAGTAATCCACGTTTAGAGGTATATTTTTTACCAATCCGATTTCCACGTCTTTCAACGAGCCTGAGGTTATCGCTAATGAGACACTGAAAAATGGAATACCATGCTCCGCATTATTGGAGCCATCTATCGGATCCACGATGAGCGTTTCTTTCTCTCCTCTATCTATCCAGCCTCTTTCCTCGGTGAATATGTTAAATGGCAGATGCTTTTCCTCAACGAGCCTGATTATTTCGTTCTCTACTTCTACATCCATGAATGAGGACATATGTCCGTAGGCACCTTTGGAAACCTTCTCACTCAATTTATTCCCGTGGCTTTCGAGAATTTCAAAATACTTCGCTCTTGCTCTGTTTGCAATTTCCTTCAAAATCTCTAAATCTTGCATAATCAAGGATTGTCTAACTTCTATTTGAGTTTTTCTAAGAGAAAAAAGAAAAAGGGTTTAGTAGATTCCCTGATCGATCATGGAATCTGCAACTTTCACGAACGCGCCTATATTGGAACCCAGAAGCAGGTTCTTTCCATCGCCATACTTCTCTGCGTACTTCTTGCCGATGTTGAATATGTTCCTCATTATGTTGTGGAGCTTGTTGTCCACCTCTTCTGCTGTCCAGTATGTGAACTGCGCGTTCTGGGTCATTTCGAGACCGCTCACGGCCACGCCTCCGGCGTTGGCTGCTTTGGCAGGTCCGAAGAGCACATCGTTCTCGTAGTAGTGATTTATTGCGTCTAGTGTGCTGGGCATGTTTGCGCCCTCTACCACGGCGATAAGTCCCGCGTTGGTGAGGAGCTTCGCATCGTCGAGATTTATCTCATTCTGGGTTGCGCTTGGGAATGCAACATGGACCTCGCCTGCTTCCTTAACTGCCACTTCCCATGCCTTCTTTCCTGCGAACCAAGGCAGGTCGAACTTCTCTGCCACTTCCTGCAGGCGTCCGTGCTTTATAGCCTTTGTCTCATATACTGCATTCCATATCTCATCGTTTATTCCGTCGGGCAGGTACATTGCACCCTTGGAATCAGAGAGTGTTACGACTTTACCACCAAGCTCAGTGACCTTCTTGGATGCGAACTGAGCTACGTTTCCGCTTCCAGAAATTGCGACGTTGTAGCCCTTCAAGTCATTCTTACCCTTGAATGTCTTAAGCATTTCCATTAGATAATACGTAGCTCCGTATCCAGTTGCTTCGGGCCTTATAAGTGAGCCACCCCAGTTCAGTCCCTTTCCTGTGAGAACTCCTTCCCATCTGTCCACTATTTTCTTGTAAGCGCCGAACAGATATCCAATTTCTCGGCCACCTACCCCAATATCTCCTGCTGGCACATCGGTATTGGGTCCAATATGGCGATAAAGCTCCATCATGAAGTTCTCGCAGAAGCGGCGCACTTCAGAGTCGCTCTTTCCGTGTGGGTCAAAATCGGAACCGCCCTTGGCTCCGCCCATGGGTATGCCAGTGAGAGCGTTCTTGAATATTTGCTCGAATCCGAGGAATTTGAGGGTGCCAAGTGTCACGGTGGGATGGAATCTCAAACCGCCCTTGTACGGCCCTATTGCACCGTTGAATTCAACGCGGAATCCTTTATTCACATGGATCTCGCCGTTGTCATCTTCCCAAGTTACGCGGAACATGATCACTCTCTCTGGTTCGGTGATCCTCTCAAGAATCTTGTTCTTCTGGTACTTTGGCTCTTTTTCAAGCACGGGTACCAGGGTGTGCAGAACCTCTGTCATTGCCTGATGGAACTCTGGTTCGGCTGGATTCTTTGCCTTCACATGCTCGAGTATAC